>JASHYS010000031.1 GCA_030042915.1 Acidobacteriaceae bacterium | reverse complement strand
AAGATCCGAGCCTTTTTTGTACACCCCGACTGGGCGCGGCAGGGCCTTGGCACTTTGCTGCTCGAACATTGCGAAACCGCAGCGAGAAACGCCGGCTTTCATCGTTTCGAATTGGGGTCCACTCTGACCGGCGTCCCGCTCTATGCACTGCACGGCTACAAGGCGCGGCAAACAGTGAACGTTCCTCTGCCCAATGGAGAGGTGGTTCGAGTGGTTCACATGGTGAAGGATCCAGCCTGAGTGATCGGCTTCCCACCCTTAGCTCGCCCCGCGTTGCGCCGCGCTAAGGATGGGGCAACCGGCTCCCTTGCTCTCTGCCTGGGTCCCCGGCGAACGGTCTTTGCTCGCTGGGGTGGCTCGCTCCCTGTTTTACTGCGGCTGCTGCGGCGTGGGCTGCTCCTGCGCTGCAGGCGGTTGCATGGTGGGCTCGTTGCCCGGCTGCGCCGGCGCCACTCCCGGAATGACCGGCACCGCCGTCACCGTTCCGGCCGCAGCTTCGGTCAAATTGATCTGGTAATGCTTCATGGTCGAAGCCAATGTCTGGTAGAGGCCCGCGCGATCCTTCGCGTAAGCGGCGTGGGCGGCGATCAGGTTGTCTTCGGCCGTGGCCAGGTTCCGTTGCTGCTGCAGCACGTTGGCAGTGGTCGACGCTCCCAGGTGCAGCTTCTTCTGTTCCGCATCCAGGCTTTGCTGGGCGTAGTCTTGCGCCGCTTGCGCCGCTCTCACCTGCGCCCGGTCGTTGGTCAACGCGTACATCGCGTTCACCACCTGCATGCGAATCTGCGTGTATTTCTGCTCCAGCTGCAGCTCCGCCTGCCGGTACTCCATCAGCGAGCGTTCCTGCACGCTCTGCGCCTGGCGATCGCGCAGGTTGATGGTCAGGTTGAATCCCGCGCCCTTGTTCGGAGCGCTGCTGTTCACCAGACCATTCAGCGTAGTCCCGTATCCGATGGTCGGATAGGTGCCCGGCGCGCACGGCCCTACGGGATTCGAAAGGAAGTTGTAGCAATCCGCGCTTTGCGATCCGCCGGTCGCGCTGGCCCCGTAAAACCCGAAGACGTTCAGCGTAGGCAGCAGCGCATTGCGTGCGCCCTTGAGCGTAATTTCATCGTTGCGCAGAGTGAGTACGGCCTGCTCCAGCTCGGGCCGCTGCTGGAAAGCCTCCTGCACCAGCGCCTCCACGGGCTGGCCCTCCTCTTCAAGCGGCTCCAGGCTCACGCGATCGGTGGGAATGACCGGCGCAGCCGAAAGCTTGGGATCGTTGAGATTGCGCGCAATGGCCTGCTTGATGATCTGCTGCTGATAAGTCAGAGCGCTCTGCGCGCTGATCAGCGCCTGCTGGTCGGCCGCGACACTCGATTGCGCGTTCACCACATCGAGGGGCGCCATGGTCCCAATGTCGAGCTGCTTTTTGTTGTCGGCCAGCAACTGGTTGCTCTGCTCCAGCGCGCGCTGCTTGGCCTGCACGTCTTCGTACGCCTGCACCAGCCCCCAGTAAATGCTCTCCACCTGGTTCACGGTGTATAGGATCTGTTGCCGGAATGAAGAGTCGGCGATGCGCCGGTCGTTCAGCGCCTGATACATGAAGCGCTTGTTGATCCAGATTCCGGCTCCCTGCAAAAGCTGCTGGGTCACTTCCGCGTTAAAACTGGAACTGAACAGCGGGCTGTAGTCATAGAAAAAACTGTTCGTGGTCACGCGCGAATTGTTAAAGCCCACCTGCAGCGCCGTGCCGGTCACGAATCCCTGGTTGTAGGTGAAGTTGTACTGGTTGGTATTGGTTGAAGACCTCGGCGAGAAAATGCTCGTCTGCGGCGTCTCTTGGCGTTGCAGCTGGATTTGCCCCGTCAGTGTCGGATCCAGAGTTTCCGGATTCGGCCCCGCACCTGCCGTCGTGAGCGTGAGTCCCGAGGCTCCCGAGCCTGCGCCTCCCGAGCCCACGGATGTTCCGCCCGGGCCGCCCCCGCCCGTGGTCGCCGTCGACGCCGAACCGGTGAGCGTGTTGGCCACAATGGCTGTCGGTACGCCCAGCGGAGCGGCTCCAGTTCGCGTGCGCAGAATATCGGTGTCTGCAATGTCCAGGTCGTAGCGCGCGATGGCAATGTCGTAGTTGTTCTCAATCGCCAGGGCAATCGCGTCAGAGAGGCTGAGGTAAATCTTGCCGTCCTTCAGCAAATCGCCAAGCCGCACCGAATTCACGAAGCTCGCCTTGGGAATGGAGGTGGGCAGATAGATTTTGATCGGATCTCCCAGCCAGGTCGCGTAGGCCTTGGAGTAGTCGCGGCTCGACGTCCGCAGCGGAATGGGCTGCGTGGGAACCGGCTCAGGCGCAACCGGCAACTGCGAAGCTGCCTTGTCGGGTCCGCTCGATCCGGCGCCGTATTGCTGTGGGTTTGCTTGCTGCGCGTTTGCCGGCAGGGTCGCTGCCAGTGTCAGCAACACCGCGGCAGCGGCGCGCAACTGCCCGCCGGAGCGCCGGCGAGATTTCGTCCCGGCTTTCACCCATTCCCGTTCGTAGCCTGTTGCACTCCGCTCCCGACGCCACACACGAACACTCTCAAAATACATGTCTTCTCTCCAAATGGGGGCTGCGGCAAACGGAACGTTAGAAGGAAAACGCGCCGGATGCGAATCATGGTTGTTCAAGATGATTATCGCTTTCAATGCAAACAGCAAGGTTCATCTTTGATTACGAAGTCGATACCTGGCGCGTTCCGGATGAAGGGCAGGCAAATGCTTTGGGCTAAGGAAAAGGACGAAGCCCGGAAAAGTCCAAAGGATGGCATGGACAGGCCGAAACCGACCCGGCGCTGCCTTCCTAACTAACTGGTTAGTAAAATACTCCTGTCAACTAATCCTGGCAACTGCCTTCCCGCAACTCCTGTGGAATCTGCTCAAGAATGTGGAACCCACACCGCCGGAAAGCGATACCGATTGCGTTCAGCTACTCTGGTAGGCGGATCTTGCTGTGGCTGAAACTGCCCATTCCGGCCCCGAATTGCAGACCTGGAAGGTCACGCTGTCGTACGACGGCACCGATTTCCAGGGATGGCAGGTGCAGCCCGGCCAGCCGACCATCCAGGGCGAGATGCAGGCAGCGCTGGGCCGCATCACCGGCGAAACTCCCCTGCCGCAAGGTTCGGGGCGCACCGACGCCGGTGTGCACGCTCTGGCGCAGGTGGCCAGCTTCGCTTTGCGCGCGCCCATTCCGCCGGAGAATCTGCTTCGCGCGCTTAACCGGACGCTTCCACTGTCCATTCGAATCTCCGAAATCAGAACAGTGCGAAGCACTTTTCACGCACGGCATTCGGCCATTGCCAAGACCTACGAATATCGCATTTTTCGCGGCGAGATTTGCCCGCCATTCCTCGCCCGGTATGTCCATGCGTGCCCCTGGCCGCTGGATATCGCCGCGCTCGACGCCGGCGCGAAGCTTTTTGAGGGTGAACACGACTTCCAAAGCTTTGCCGCAAGCGATCCCGACTTGGCTGAACGCCAGAGCGAGGCAGCAGGCAACAGGGAACAGGCAACAGAAGACGGCATGGTTGCGGTGCGAGAATCCACAGTGCGAAAGATCTTTTCGTCTGAGTGGTCGCAGTGCCGGAGCGAAGCCGGCGAGCTTCTTGTTTACCGCGTCCGCGGCAACGGGTTCCTGCACCATATGGTTCGCAATCTGGTGGGAACCATGCTCGATGTGGGGCGCGGCCATCTCGCATCGGAAGAGATTCTGCGAATTCTCGCTGAGCGCAGCCGCGCTGCAGCAGGGCCCACGGCTCCTGCGCGCGGGCTGTTCCTTCATTCCGTGGAATATCCGCGGGAGGTCTGAATTTTCGCCCCGCCCGGTTCGGGCGATCCCACCCTAACGGCAAGAACAAAAGCGCCGTTAGGATGGGGCACCCAGGTTCGTGGTGATTGGACGGGGCACCCCTCTTTCGTGCGGAATCGACAAAATACGGTCGCGGTTTTGCTACTCTGAAACCGTCCTCATGCCGCTTTTCACCCCAACCTCGGCCTTTTCTCGCATCGCGGCCCTGGCATCGCTGAGGCCGGTCCACGCTGCCTTCGCGTGGCTGCACGCCAATCCAAAGACCATCCTGGATTGGCAGATGGAACTGATTGCCATTCCCGCTCCGTCGCATGGTGAAGAAGCGCGGGCACGGTGGCTTGAGCGCAGATTCAAAGATGCCGGCCTGGGCGGTGTGGAGATCGATGCCGCCGGAAATGTGCTCGCGATTCTGCCCGCCTCGAACCTGCCGGCCGAAAGCACCGGACCGATTGTCTTGCTTTCAGCGCATCTCGACACCGTGTTTCCCGCCGGTACGCCGCTCGATCTGGTGCTCGAAGGCGAGCGCCTGGTGGCCCCCGGCGCGTGCGATAACGCCGCCGGAGTAGTGGGTATGCTGGCGATCGTCAACGCGCTGTTGAAAGCCGGAGTCACATTGCCGGCCCCGCTCGCCGTGATGGGAAACGTGGGCGAGGAAGGCGAGGGCGACTTGCGCGGCATACGCCACTTCTACGAACACAGTGCGCTGGCCAGCCGCGTCGCCGCGCACATTGTGCTCGACGGCCCGGGCGCGGATGGGGCGGTCACACAGGCTTTGGGCAGCCGCCGCTACCAGGTCACCGTCAGCGGACCCGGAGGACATAGCTTTACCGACGCCGGAACGCCAAACCCCATCGCTGCGCTCGCGCAGGCGCTCACCCGATTGGCGGAAACACCGCTGCCGGAAGAACCACGCACCACGTTGAACGTGGGCACCATTCACGGCGGCATCAGTGTGAATTCAATCCCTGAGGACGTGCAGGCTACTGTCGATTTCCGGTCGACGGATCCGGAGCAGCTCGCGCGTCTTGAAGCTGCGCTGCATCGCACCCTTGAGGATGCCGTTGCTCATTGGAACACCAGGCAAAAGGCCGCGAGCAGCGATTCTCGCGGAACGCTTTCGTTCACGGTGACCAAGATCGGCGACCGGCCCGCCGCCAAATTACCAGATGACTCCCCGATTCTGGCTGCCTTGCGCGCCGTCGACCGGCATCTGGGCCTGCGCACCGATCTCCGCCTCGGCTCGACCGACGCCAACATTCCCTTATGGCTTGGCGTGCCCGCGTTGTCGATGGGCGCCGGCGGCGAGGGCGGCTCGGCTCATACGCTCCACGAGTGGTATTCGCCCAAGGACCGCGAATTGGCGCTGAAGCGCTTGCTGCTGCTCACGCTGGCCGCGCTGGAATGGGCCGCTGAGCAATAATTGCCGGAATCCGCCGGGCTACCCGGTTTTCTTGACCACCAGGCCCGGAGTCGGGACAACCGCATGAAGTACGTTGTTCTCCGATGAATAGAAAATGATCGCGCGCTCCCCAACCACGAACTTATCCGCAGTGAGAGAATGATCGGGTTTGGTATCGCCGTGATCGGGCTTGTTCCATACTTCAAAAGTTGCCATAGCCGGACTCCCAGAGAATGAACTGCGACCATCCTAACAAAGGACGTGGAGCGCACCCTGGCGGCAGCCGCATCGGCGCAGTCTTCCAGCTCAAACTGAGACACAACTCCCGTCGGTGGCGTCGACTCGGCTTTGGTATACTCCGCGCGTGCGCGCCTTAGCTTCAATCGTTGCCGCCGTCTTGCTCGCCGCGCCGCTCTCGCTGGCCCAGGACTCCGCAACGGCCGGTCAGGCCGCGCCCACTCCCGATGTCATTTATGTCAACGCCGTCATCTACACCGGCGAGGGATTCAGCCAGGACAAGCCGCGCACTGTGCAGGCCATGGCCATCGGCGGCGGCAAAGTTCTTGCGGTCGGCAGCAACGAAGAGATCAGGCGACTCGCCGGCCCGAACACGCGCGTGCGCGACCTGAATACTGCTCAGACCGGCATCTACATCTTTCCAGGCTTCAACGATGCGCACGTGCACCTTGGCTTTGCGGGAAAGACCAGGATGAACCTGGATCTGACCGGCGTGAAATCCTTGGCCGAGATGATGGCCAAGGTCGAGTCATTTGCGAAGTCAGCTCCTGCCGGCCACTGGATCACCGGGGGCAACTGGGATCACACGCTGTGGCCCGACAAAACACTCCCCGATCGCCACGAACTCGACCGCGTGACGGGAGACCACCCCACGTTTCTTGGGCGCATCGATGGCCACATCGCCGTCGCCAACACAGCGGCGCTGCGCGCGGCGGGCATTACGGGCAAGACCGTTCCGCCCGAGGGCGGCGCCATCGATCTCGACAAGAATGGCGAACCAACCGGAATCCTGCGCGAATCGGCGCAAGGGTTGGTGCAGAAGGTCATCCCGCCGCCCAGCGAAGCGGAACGCCGGCGCGGCCTGGAGCTGGCCATCGCCGATGCGGTCGCTCACGGAGTCACCAGCGCGCAGGACTTCAGCGACTGGGAGGATTTCCTGGTTTACGAGCAATTAGAGAAGGAGCACAAGCTTAATCTGCGCATCAGCGAGTGGATTCCCTTCAAAGAATCGCTTGAGCTGGAGGAACAGCAGCGCGCGCATCACGCAGGCAACGATCCGATGCTGCATACCACCTTTCTGAAGGGCTTCATGGATGGCTCGCTGGGCTCGCGCACCGCGGCCATGAAGGCGCCATACAGCGACGATCCCGGCAATTCCGGACTGCCGCAGTACACCCAGGATGAACTGAACACGATGGCGGTGGCGCGTGCCCAGGCCGGTTTTCAGTTGGGCTTTCATGCCATCGGCGACAAGGCGGTTTCGATGGCGCTCGATGCCATCACGCAGGCAGAAATCGGCGCGAGCCTTTCGGGCGGGGCGACGGCTCGCAGCGTCATCAGTCCCTGCCGCAGCGGCGGGCGCGCCGAGATATGGGACGAGAAAATTCCCTGCCCCGCCGGACCGTGCGCATCCGCGGCCGATCCCATCAAGTGCCACGTTGAGTCGGGCGATGCGCGCAATCGCATTGAGCACGCGCAGGTGGTCGATCCGGCGGACATTCCGCGCTTTGCGAAACTTGGCGTGATCGCATCGATGCAGCCCTGTCACCTGCTCACCGACATCAACTGGGCCGAAGCGCGCCTGGGACCCAAGCGCGCCGCCTATTCCTACGCGTGGAAAAAATTCCTCGACGCCGGCGTTCCACTTGCCTTTGGCACCGACTACCCGGTTGAGCCGATTTCGCCCTTTCGCGGCCTGTATGCCGCGGTATCGCGCATGAACGAAGCCGGCACGAAGTCCTATTTCACTGAAAACAAAATCACGCGCGGGCAGGCGCTTTACGCCTACACGCAGGGCTCAGCCTATGCCGAGTTCGCCGAGTTCCACAAGGGAGAGCTCGAACCCGGCTATGATGCCGACTTTATTCTCGTTGACCGCGACCTGTATGTTGTTGCGCCTCAAGCCTTGCTCGAAACCAAGGTCATGGAGACATTCGTGGCCGGCGAGCAGGTGTACGCCGCCAATATGAGGATCGAGCACGGAAGATAAGGCCTGCCGCCAACCACCGTCCCCAGCCGGCGGACTCTTTTGCCAGATGGCGCGTCTAAGCAGAGAGGAGCGCTGTGGCGCCGGCGTTGGTGGCGCGCCCGCAGATAGCTATACTAGGAGATGGCGCCGGAAGATGCCCGCACTTCAGGGTTGGGCGCCTCACGAGGTTGAGGAATTTTATGAAATGGCTCTTGGAACGGCTTCGCACGCGCCGTCTCGTTTCCGCGTTCGTGTTGCTGGCTGCGCTCTCGGCTGCCGTTCTGGCCGGATCGTTTGCCGCCCACGGAGTCCGCGGCCAGGAGAATCAGACTAACAGTACCGACGCGACTCCGTTGAAGGTCGTCAGCACGCCCACTCCACCCAACGATTTTGTGCGCATTGCCAAACTGGTGGGGCCGGCGGTGGTGAACATCAATACCCAGACTCTGCCCAAGCAATCAGCCAATCGCGGGCATCGCAATTTCCACTTCCGCACGCCCGACCAGCAGAATCCTGACGACAACCAGGACAACAACGGCCAGCAGCAACAAGGGCCCGACAACTTCCAGGATTTTTTCAACCGCTTCTTTGGCGGCCAGGTTCCCGCGCCCGATGACGGCGGCGACAACGGCGAAGTGCAGGAGTCGCTTGGCTCCGGCTTCATTGTCGATGGCAAGGGCTACATCATCACCAACGATCACGTGATCGACAAAGCCGACAAAATCTACGTCAAACTCTCCACCGATCCCGATTCCCAGGATTTGGGCCGGGCTGCGCATGTGATTGGCGTCGACAAGGCCACCGATCTGGCCGTGATCAAGATCGACACGGACAAGCCGCTGCCTACGGTGAAACTGGGCAACTCCGACATCGCGCAGGTGGGCGATTGGGTTGAAGCCATCGGCAGCCCGTTTACGCTCGCACAAACGGTGACTGCCGGAATTATTTCGGCCAAGAACCGGACCATTGACCAGGGCGCTCCGGGACAGTTCCAGCACTTTATCCAGACCGATGCAGCCATCAATCCGGGCAATTCCGGCGGTCCGCTGCTGAATATGAACGGCGAGGTGATTGGCGTCAATACCGCCATCTACACTGAGTCGGCCGGATACCAGGGCATCGGATTCGCCATGCCCTCGAACACCGTAGTCTCGGTCTATAACGACCTGATCAGCCCCACGCACAAGGTGACGCGCGGCTCCATCGGCATCCAGTTCCACGCAGAGCAGTCGAGCTCAGTGAATCGCGTGTATGGATTCAAGAGCGGCGTGATCGTCTCTGAAGTGCAGCCGGGCGGCCCGGCCGATAAGGGAGGGCTGAAAGCCGGCGATATCATCACCTCGATCGATGGGCGCAACATCAAGGATGGCGACGACCTGGTGAACGAAATTGCCAGCCGCAGGCCGGGATCGACCATTCGCCTCGGCTTCATCCGCGACGGCAAGCCGCAAGATGCCACGGTGTCGATCGGCGATCGCGACAAGGTATTTGCTGACTTGAACAACCCGCAGCAGGAGAACAACCCGGACAGCGGCGGCGGAGCGGGCGAATCCAAGCTGGGCCTGGTGGTGCAGGACGTGCCGCCGGCGATGGCCAGCAAGATTCACACCGCCGGCGTGATTATCGAGTCGGTCCGCACCGGCTCATTTGCCGACCTGCAGGGACTGGAGCCCGGTTTGATGATCACGCACGTGAACCGGCAGCCGACGCCGACCCGGGATGCGTTCAATGCCGCGGTGAGCAAGCTGAAAACCGGCGATGACGTGGTCTTCGAAGTGATCGATCCGCACCATCCGGAAAACGGAATTAACTACGTGGGCGGAACGTTATAGGCCGATCGGACCTGGCGCCGGCTGTGACTTCCGCGCATGGCGCCAGGTTCCCAAAGTGACGTGAACGACCGGGCCTGATTGACTTTTTGCCTTGCCATATTATGGTACTTTAGTTAAACTGCAACGAAGTCTTCAGGACATTCTCGCCCATTTTTGAGGCGGTATAAGCATGGCGCTATCTCATGCACGACTGGCACTTTTGACTTCCGTGGCCTTTCTGGCGACGTCGCCTGCCTTTGCGAGCAACGTGCGGCACCCCTCCACCAGCAGCCACACCAGCGCCTCGCACAGGCTGGCGCAGTCGAAACACAGATCGCGCCGCGTGCGCGGCCAGCAAGCCATCCAGCCGGAGAGAGTGACGCAGATTCAGCAGGCGCTGATCCGCGAGCATTACCTGAACAGCCCTGCCAATGGCAACTGGGACGCCACCACCATTGCGGCAATGCAGAAGTACCAGGCCGATCACGGTTGGCAAACCAAGCTCATGCCTGACTCGCGCGCGCTGCTGAAACTCGGACTCGGCCCCGACTACTCCGGCGCCATCAACGCGCAAGGCTCGAGCTTCGCCGTCCCGCCAGCCGGAAGCAGCACCGCCCCGGCCTCGCAAACCGCCGGGTTTGCTGAAGCGTCGGGCGTGAAGCAGTAGCGATATCCAATCAGCTTTCAAAACATCTCCGGCGCCAGCAGATCCGCCATTGTTTCGCGGCGGCGAATGAGCCTCGCTTTTCCGCCTTCGACCAGCACTTCAGCCGCGCGCGGGCGCGAATTGTAGTTGGAGCTTTGCGCCATGCCGTAAGCGCCGGCGTCGAGCAGGGCCACCAGATCGCCGGGTTCGACCGGCGCAAGCCTGCGGTCGCGCGCAAAGAAGTCGCCCGATTCGCAAACCGGCCCCACTACATCGACAACGCGCGCCCTGCCGGGACGGCGCCGGACCGGCACGATCTCGTGATGCGCCTGGTAGAGCGCGGGACGAATGAGATCGTTCATGGCTGCGTCGGTAATCACGAAGGTCTTTTTGCCGTTCTTCTTCACATAGAGCACGCGGGCCACGAGCGCGCCGGCTTGAGCAACCAGAAAGCGTCCAGGCTCGATGAGGAGCTGGCCGTCGAAATCGCCGAGAGCCTTCTCGAGCGCGGCGGCATACTCCTGCGCCTTGGCGCCCGCGTCAAAATCGGCGGCGTGGTAATCGATGCCCAGTCCGCCTCCGGCATCGATGGTTTGGAGGGCGATGCCATCGCGGCGAAGCTCGCGGACCAGTTTGGTGACGCGCTCGATGGCCGCACCAAAGGGATCGGCAGAGCGAATTTGCGAGCCGATGTGGACGCTGACGCCGTGTGCTTCAAGCCAGCGATTGGTGTGAGCGGCGCGGTAAATCGCCGGCGCGCGGCGAATATCGATGCCGAACTTATGCTCGCGCAGCCCAGTGGAGATGTAGGGGTGCGTGTCGGCAAAGACGTCGGGATTGACGCGCAGCGCAAAGCGCGCTCGAATTTTGAGTTTGCGGGCACGCGCCGCCAAAAGCGCCAGCTCAGCCTCGCTCTCCACGTTGAATTCCAGAATTCCCGCCTTGAGGGCGAGGTCGATCTCCGCCGCCGTCTTTCCCACTCCGGAAAAAACTACGCGGCCGGCGGCATTCGGCGCAGCAGCCAGCACGCGTTCCAGTTCGCCTCCCGAGACGATATCGAATCCCGCGCCGCCCTGGTCGAGCAGTTTGAGGATGGCGAGCGCAGAATTGGCCTTGACCGCGTAGCACACCAGGGCTTCGCGGCCGGCGAGCGCGCGCTGGAACAGCCGCAGTCTCTCCATGACGGCGTCGCCGGAATACACGTAGAGCGGCGTGCCAAACCGTCGGGCCAGCGATTCCAGCGAGACGCGGCCGCAGTGCAGCGCTGCGCCCGGCGCGGGCGCAAAAAACGGGCGCGAAGATGAGCTCACTGTTTTTGGCACGGCCATCGTCAAAAAACCAAAAGAAAACTGTATTGAGCGTACAGCATCCGGCGCGCCCCGGATGCCGGTGAAGCCGGCCT
>JASHYS010000341.1 GCA_030042915.1 Acidobacteriaceae bacterium | reverse complement strand
CCTGTCCCGGCGCATCCTTCCGCTTCAGCGAGGCCAACGGCTCTGTCACCCTTTCCACGCCGCGCCTCACAGTTTCCCTTGCCGAGGGCGACGGCAGCCTCACCGTTAAATCTGCGGCAGGCGAAACGCTGGTACACGAAAGGTCCAATCTCCCCCGAACCTATCTGCCCTCCAGCGCGTCAGGCCTCTATCAGGTCGAAGATCGCTTTGGACCCGATGCCACCGAGGCCATTTACGGCCTGGGGCAGCACCAGAGCGGCATGTTCAACTACCGTGGCAGCGTGGTGGAACTCGGCCAGAATAACACCGACATCGCCATCCCCCTGTTCATCTCCAGCAAAGGCTACGCCATCCTTTGGAACACGGCATCGTTCAGCTACTTCGACAACCGCTTCCCGTTGGAGCTGAACCTGGAATCGTTTGCCGTACCGCAGATCGACTACTACATCCTCTACGGCCCGCAGATCGACAGCATCATCCATCTCTATCGCTCCATGACCGGCCATGTACCGCTCTTCCCCGAGTGGGCCTACGGCCTGTTCCAATCCAAGGACCGTTATAAAACCCAAGCCGAGATTCTCTCCATCGCCGGCGAGTATCGCAGCCGGCACATCCCCCTCGACGCTATCGTTCAGGACTGGTACTGGTGGCGCGAAGGCGGCAAGGGCGACCCTATCTTCAATTCCGGTTACACCGATGTTCCCGGCGAGCTCAAGACTCTCCACGACGAGCATGTCCACGCCATGATCTCCGCCTGGGCGCTGATGGATTCCACTGCTGCCAACTTCAAGAAGATGGTCGACAAGAATTTCGACGTTCGCCCCGCGCAGATCTATGACCCCACCAACCCTGCGGCTGCCGATTTCTTCTGGAATGATTTTGTGGGCAAGCTGTTCGCACAAGGCTGGGACGCCTTCTGGCTCGACAGCTCGGAGCCCGAAGAAGCCTGGCCCCACATCGGCGACGCGGTTCTGCGCGACAAGCAGCTGCACATCGGCTCGGGCCTTGAGTACACCAACATCTTTCCTTTTGCGCACACCGCCGACATTTCTGCGCGCTGGAAGCAGGCAAACCAGGAAAAGCGCGTCTTTCTGCTCACGCGCTCGGCCTTCCTGGGCCAGCAGCGCAACGGCGCCACGGTCTGGTCGGGCGACGTTTACAGCAGTTGGTGGGCGCTGCGCCGCCAGGTTCCTGCAGGACTCAACTTCGCGCTCTCCGGCTACCCTTACTGGACCACCGATATCGGCGGCTACCACCCGCTCAACTACGCGCAGACCATCCCGCCCGGTTATGAGGAACTCTACGCGCGCTGGTTTGAGTACGGCGCCTTCTGCCCCATCTTTCGCACCCACGGTCATCGCGATACCAACGAACTCTGGACTTACGGCCAGGTCTTTCCAGCGCTTCTGGCTATCGATCGCCTGCGTTACCGGCTTCTGCCCTACGTCTATTCGCTTGCCTGGCGTGTCACCAGCGACGATTACACCATCCAGCGGCCTCTCATCATGGATTTCCGCGAGGATCCCGCGGTGCGCGAGATCGGCGACCAGTTCATGTTCGGCCCCAGCCTTCTGGTCAGCCCGGTCCTCACCGAGCATGCCACCTTCCGCCCGGTGTATTTGCCTGCGGGCGCGGCCTGGTATGACTTCTGGTCGGGCGAGCGCACTGAGGGCCGCTCGACCGTCCTGGTGGAAGCTCCGCTCGATCGCATTCCTCTTGCCGTGCGTGCAGGATCGATATTGCCGCTCGGTCCAGCCATCGAATACGCCGGTCAGGCCTCCGACCCGGTCGAACTGCGCGTCTATCCCGGCGCCGACGCTGATTTCACGCTCTATGAAGATGAAGGCGACGGCTACCGGTACGAGCAAGGGGCCCACAGCATCATTCCCATTCACTGGAACGACACCGCGCGCACACTCACCCTCGGCGCGCGGCAAGGCAGTTTTCCCGGCATGCCTGTCGGTCACACATTCAATGTGGTCATTGTCAGCGCCGGCCATGGAGTGGGCGGCGATGTGACTGATGCGCCCGACAAAACCATCCACTATGCAGGGGCAAGCGTCGAGACGAAGTTCTAAGCAGACCTGCGGGGCTCTACAACCCGCCTTGCTTCAGGATTTGCTCGGCCAGAAAGTTGCGTACCTTGGCCGCATCCATCAGCGTCTCGAGGTACGCGGTCTGCAGCAGTTGCTTCTGTGCGTCGTGCAGGGTCTGATGGATGGTCTGGCGCACGTTGGGATCGCTCAGAAGCCTCTGTCCCGCCGCTTCGCGTCCCAGAAACTTGAAGATCGCGTAACCGGCAACCTTATGGTTTTGATCGTAAAGCGGAAGGACCTCGGTGAACTGTCCCGGCTTCAGCTTGGTGATCGCGCCGTATACTTCAGGATCGCCGCGCAGCGCAGACTCCGGCACAAAACCCATGTCGCCGCCGTTTTGTGCCGTTTGCGGATCCTCTGAGAAATTCGCGGCCACTGTCGCGAAGTCCTCGCCGCTCTCGAGCCGGTTGTGCAGCGCATCAATCTTCTTCTTGGCGTCGGCCTCGCCCGCTGCCTTGCTGTTTTGCAGGTTGCCCGGTTGCTGTCCGGGCGCCGTCCGCACCACAATCTGCGCCAGATGGTATTGCGGCTCAATTACGTTGAACTCTGCTTTGTGCTGCTCGTAAAACGCCGCAATCTGCGCATCGGTAATGTTGATCTTGGATTCAATCTCCTTGTTCATCAGCTTGCTTTCGGTCAGCTGCCGGCGAATCTCGCGCTTCAAGTCGTCGAGCGTCATATTGCGCTGCTTGAGCAGGTTATTGAAGGCGTCCTCGGTATACGGAGCTCTCATCTCCGTAAGGCGCGCATTCACATCCTCGTCGCTCGCCGTGAGATTCAGCTTGGCCGCTTGCTGCTGCAGAACCTCATTCTGGATCATCTGGTGCAGCACGGTGAGCCGCTGGATGTCAGCTTCCTGCGGCGAGGGCTTCTGGGGGTTGTCACCAATATAGGTCTGGTAATCCCTTTCCAGCTCCGAACGCAAAATCTCTTTGCCGTTCACCGTGGCTACCACGTCTCCCGAGGGCGAGCGGTGGCAGCCGGCCAAGGCGGAAATCAGGGCGCCGGCAAAAAGAAAAGCGGCGCCAAAACCAGAGTGCAAAGGGAATTTCCTTAAGTCGTGCAAGCTGATGACTCCTGATGGGTCGGGTTAAACCCCCGGCATTCAAGGATAAATCCCGCAACCCGGCTTGGCATAGTCCCTGCCAGCCTACTTGCTAATGCTTTTGCCTGCCCCCTGAGGCGTTGCAGCCTGCACTGGCGGCGGTTGCTCGCCCGCAGCCCGCAAAGCGCGATCAATGGCGATCCACAGTTCATCCTGAGGAACTGCTCCGCCATTCAGCTTTTCTCCGTTTACATACACCGCCGGCGTACCTTCGATCTGCAGGCTGTCGGCGAGCTTGATTGATTCCTGCACCTGAGTGTCGTCCTGCTTGGCGATGCAGGCGTCAAGGCGCGATTCGTCCAGCTTGCCCAGCGTGGCCTCCTGACGTGCGATGCGATCGAGCGCGGCAAAGCTCTTGGTCAAATCGCGGTCCGCGCCCGTAACCTCGTCGCCGTGTGAGTGCAGGTAGTCGACATAGGTCCAATACACCGCGCCGCTCTGCGCCGCCAGGCAGTTGGCATTCACGGCTGCGTGCAGCGCCCAAGGGTGGATCTCGGTCAGCGGATCGTCCTTGTACACGTAGCGCACCAGGTCCTTGTAGTGGTCCATGGTGGCCGGAAACAGCTCTCTGTGCAATTGCGCGCAATACGGGCATTCCAAGTCGTCGAAATTGACCACCGTAACCTTGGCAGCAGGATTGCCGCGGATGGGCCGCCCCGCGATCGGAATGGCGTCAGCCGGATCCTTGGTCAGGTCCATCGTCTCCAGGTGGATCAGTTTGGTGTTGTCGGTCGCGATCAGGAAGTCTATCACCTGCGACTTTGACCCGTGCGTAATGGTGATGGGCAGCGTGTCGTAGCCCGTAAATTGGCTCGGCTTCCGTGCGCCGATGCTCACCTCGTAATCGGCCGGCATATCGAATTGCGAGCGGACCTGAACGTCGATGCGGCGGTCCAGCTCCCGGTCGGGCGCCGAAGGCGGGGGGTTTTGGGCCTTACAGCCCACAGTCAGGCCAACAGCCATCAGAGCAGCCAGAAAACGGGTACGTGCCAAGTGGATTTCCTCTCAGGAAAGGATAAATCAAGCGGCGGATCATGCCCCGGCCGAATGGCTTTTGGGAATTCATTGGATAGACGTTTCTGGCGCCAAAATGCACCTGTCGCCGCGCCGCCCAGCCCTTGAACCCAGATGTCTTTAATACGCCGGCGGCAACAAGGGATCGCGGAATACAGAATTGGTGCGGCGGATGTCGCCAACGTTTCCGAAATTTGCCAGCGTGAAGCTGTACAACCACTGCGTTTCGTCGCGGCCGGTTGTGCCGACTGTACCCAGCTCGAAGCGCCGGTAGCCGACCGTCAGGCCGCAACAGTCCCAGTTGTAAACAGCCTGCACTCCCGCGTACTGTACGTCGTGCTCCACAAAGTCGTAGCCGCCGTTCACCGCCAGGTTGAAGCCGTTTCCGGTTTGCTTGCCGTATTCCAGAAAGGGCGTGATCTGCTGGCTCTTCAGGGTTCCTAACGATCCGCTCGTAGGCCCGGTCATTTCATCAGGAGCGTTCAGCAGCGC
>JASHYS010000340.1 GCA_030042915.1 Acidobacteriaceae bacterium | reverse complement strand
AACCGGACATCCGTCGCGGTTCTTTGAAGAGACGGCCATTCCCAATCCGGGCACGGCGGGATTTGTGAATCCGCGCAGCATCAGCCCCGCGACGGTGAGCCCGTCGCGCACCGAACTGAGCGTGCCGCTGAAAGCGATTGTGGCGCAGATCAACTACAACCTGTTCGATATCGAATTGGGCGACCAGCAAAAGCAGTTTGCGTATTTGCAGGCCAAGGACCTGGTGGATACGGTGAGCGGCGTAATGGTGGCGCACGACGTGGCCCTGTGGCAGGGTAACGACACCAGCCTGGCCTCGCCCACGACCACACAATACATGGGCTGCGCGGCGCAGATCGCGACGGGCGGCAACTCGGTGACCGTCACCACCTCAATGAAGATCGTGGACACCATGAAGACCACGATCGCGCAGATGGTGGCCAACACCGGCTACCATGTGCGGCCCACGGCGATCTACGCCAACCCGGTGCTGCTGGACCTGATCGACCAGGAGATGAAGACCGACTACAACGTGGTTCTGAACACCGACCAGATCACCGGCGGCTTCAGGGTGAAGATGCTGTCGACGCAAGCCGGCGACCTGCCGCTGATTCCGGATTGGAGCCTGCCCTACACTCCGGGCACCGGATCAGGCGCCAGCTACAACCCCGGCACCTATCCGGCGTACATCGTGACCGAGGATCTGATCGAGTATCACTGGCTGGGCGATCCGACACCGCGCATCTTCCAGCTCGGGCTGCCGAACTCGTTGACCTACCAGTATGTCGCGGTCAAGTTCGGCGCTCCGGTGGTGAAGGGTGCGAGTTTCGCTCACACCCAAGTGATGGTCGAGCGGTAGGAAGACGGCAGGGACGGAGGGACCAGGGACTGAGGGACTAGAAGCCGGTGATAGTGATTTGCGGGCTAGTCCCGATGTCTCTGCGCCCCCGGTCCCTTCATTTGAAAGGAAGCTTCAATGGCATATCTGGAGCCAACGGATTATCCGAATTACGGATTGCCGGCGGGGACGACGGCGGACTGGATTACGGCTGCGACGGCGCTGATCAACAGCTACTGCGGGCGGCCCGACCTGAACGTCATTCAGTACACCGAGCGCCTGCGCGTGGTGGCCGGCGCCCGCACCGTGTTGCTGAGCTATCTGCCTCTGGCGCCGCTCGCGCCGGCGACCTCGGCGATTGTGAGCCTGCAGGGACGCTATGCGAAACCGCGGCGCGGCGAGATGCTGAACGAGCCGCTGTTCGAGATCGCGTGGGCGTTCGCATTGCCGGGGCAATGGACGGGGATCGATCCCACACTGGTAGATTTCGACCCGAACACCGGCGAGCTGACATTGCCGTGGAATGTTTTTGGCCTGCCCTATAACGAGGTGCAGGTGACGTACACAGCCGGCCTGGCGACGATCGGCGATGACGTGAAGTCGGCGTGCGCGCAGATTGTGCGCAATGCGCAAGCGACACCGGCGCTGAACGCCAGCATGAGCAGGATCGACACCATGCAGATGAAGTACTTTTCCAGCTCGCTGATTGACGAGACGGTGCAGGCCTGGCTGAATCCGTACGTTGCGGCAAGGCTGGGATGAAGAAGCAGGGATTAGGGATTAGGGACCAGGGATTAGAAAGCGCTCGATGCGTGTTGGAATCGAGAATCGCAGATGAGCGAGCACTGATCACTGTGAACTGCGAACGAAAACCCAGATCTTACACGGGATCCCGATTGTTCGAGGGAAGAGAGAGCGATTTATGAGCGATACGGCGCCGCGCAACCCGACCGGAGCGTCGCGCAGGCTGGCCGATGCCCTTCTGCGCGGCGTGGGGGGAACTACGGCTCTTCTGCGGGTGACGGGTGCAAATACGGATACCAGCCAGATGGAAGTAGGGCTGGTGGCAACAACCTTTGGCGATGTGCCCGTGAGCCCGGTGCTGCTGCGCAAGCTGCGGCCCACTTGGCAGGAAGGCGGCGAATCGAAGTGGGAGCTTCTGGTATCAGCCACAAGCGTTGAGCAACAGGTAAACGCGCTGGACCTGGTCACGGCGCAAGCGCTCTTTGCCATGACGCTGGCAGTAACTGTGGCTGGGCAGGACTATCTGATCGAGTCGATTGCCGCCAACGAGGCCTTTGGCCAGGTGTATCTCTACCGGCTGCTGATGCGTGAGGCAAGGCAGCAAGCCGTTTAGCAATTCACAGTTCTTATTTCACGGTTCGCAGCACGGGGCGGAACTATGAACTGCGAACTGAGAACTACGAACAGAGAGCAGTGAACATGCAGAATGCGAAAGATTCGTTTTATATGGCGCTGCGCACGCGGCTGACCACGATCAATCCGGAGCGAACGATTTTGATCCGCGGCGCGGTGCGCCCAGGAATCCTGGTGGAGGAAGCGGAAGCTCCCTTCAGCCAACTTCCGAACGATGTATTTGTATTGCGCTGGTTGGGCATGGCTGCGGATATGGATCTGGCATCGACCATGGCGGTTGAGCAATGCGAAGTGATTTACCAGACGTGTGGAACGCAGAGCTTTGGGGGATTGGACCGCGGACGGGCGTTGAGCGAGATGGACGAAGAACTGCTGGCCATGTTGCAGCCGTTCTGCGCGCCCAAGTTCAATTACACGGCCACGCCTCCGGCCGCAATGCTTACGCAGGTCTTTTGGGACGAAGCTGTGTTTGGGCCGATCACGATCAATCGCGACAGGCTCAGCCGTAGCGCGAGCGTGGTTGTGTACAGCTATCAGGAGCAGGGGGAGTGAGGCAGGGATTAGAACAGGAAACGGCGTCAGTTCACAGTCACTGCAATTTGTGGTGCGGGTGATTTTCTCGGCGAACACGAACTGTGAACTGACCACAAACAAATGCCATTCAGAGGTTGAGTCAATGTCATCAACTTGGTTTTCAGCGCCGGCGCCGGTAGCGCGGCGCGTGCGTGCGTACTTTGCGCCGGTGAACCGCTCCACGCAAACGCCCGCGCTTTTCGATCCGTCGCAGCAGGGCGGATTCAGTCTTGACGCTCCGCCGGCGCCGTGGATCGACCTGGGCTGGATTCAGGATTTCGTGCGCAAGCCGGCAAGCAAGTCGGCGCCGCTGTTGACGGGCATTCCCGCCGCTCCCCTGGAGCAGGTGCGCGAAACCCTTCAGGCGCAGGTAAGTCTCCAGTTCATGAGTTGGACGAAGTTGACCATGGCGCTGGCGACGGGCTCGCAGCACATGAATGTGCTGGCCGCGGCGAGTGGTGCTGGGCCGGCGGCGGATGGGGCGCAGGCTGCGACGGCGGTGATTCCGCAGAGCGGGTCGACCAGCACATCGATCCTGTTGAATAGCTCAGATGCAGCGACGTTCGCGGCAGGTTCGATCATTGCGGTGGATGTGGATTACACGGGGCAGACGGGCTATGTGGGTTGCCCGGTTGCAAGCGCGTATGTGCGACAGCCTCTGTCGGACGTGGATTACATCCGTCGAATCACTTTCAACGTGGCGCTGGTGGCCCAGGTTACAGCAAGCGGGCTGGTGCTCGCCGAACCGCTGCCCGGAGGCGCACCGGCAGCGGGCGCAAAGCTGCAGGAAGTGACGGGCTTCGTGGACCGCGAAGGCGGCAGCTTTTACCAGGAGTGGTCAGCGTTGTTTGTAATGCAAGGCAGCCAGGGAGAAAGAATCTTTTTTTACTATCCGCGATTACAGCCGGCAATGGGTGCTGAAGAAACTGTTGCTGCACTCAACGGAAAGAATCAGAACGGCCAATCGCGCGTGTTGCTGAGAGGGCAATTCATGGCGTTGCCGGTGACGGACGCACTGGACGGAGAAAGAGTTGTCTGTTACCGGAGCTTTATTCCCGCGCCCAATGCGTTGGTGTAGCGGAGTTAGCTAAGTTAGCGGAGTTAGTGGAGTTAGTGGAGCGATGAAGATCACAATTCAGGGCCAGGACTACACGGCGGCGCTCGATGCCGTGCGCCCATTGACGATCGAGCGCAAGATGAATGAGCCATCCATTTGCCAATTGTGGTTGAGCCTGCCGACGAACGGGAGCCTGGCGGCGCCCAGCCGAGTGCAGACGCTCCAGGTGATTGGCGATGACGGCACCGTCTATTTCACCGGCTACATTGCGGTGACTCCGCTGCCGGAGTACTCGGGGCTCGGCCTCGAAGGACCGCGTTACCGCACCGCGATTCAAGCGGTGAGCGACGAGTGGCTGTTGGATCAGCTTCTGATGCCCCCCAGCGCGAGTTCGACCAACTTGCCGGCCGCCCAGATTCTGGCATTGCTGATTGCGGAGTCCGGCGCAGACGCGCTTGCCGTGCAGAGTCTGGCCAATACTCAGGTGAACAACTTTTCGCCTGCCGCGGACGCCAACTGGAGCGAACGCGCCGGGCAGGCCGCGGGAATGGCCCGTGCCGCATATCGCGCGCTCGATGGAGAGTTGACGCTCACCACGGTCCCGTGCACTGTGCACCCGCTGAACGAGAGTGATGGAAGTCTCGATCTGGCTGGTCTGGCGTTCACGGCCAGCGTGAAGCGTGCGCTGGCTAACGATGTGACCGTTTGCGGCGAGAATGAGCCGGCGGCTTATGTCACTGAATATTTTCTGGGCGACGGAGCGACCACGCAGTTCGATCTGGCCTTCGATCCTTACTTTCCGCCCACCTCGCAATTCACACTCATCAGCGAGTTCTTCAACGAGAGCCAGATCAACGAGACGGCATGGAGCGTTGCTGCCGGGCCGGGCGCCTTCAGCCTAGGTCCCAACGGGCTGGCGATGAACGGCGGCAACGGCATTGATGGCCAGACCCTGCTTACCTGGCTCGATCCCATCGAGATGGGTGGAACGCTGCTGCTGGAAGCGGTTGGCGTGACTTTGTCAGCGGGAAGTACGGGGATTGTGGCGGGCTTCTTTACCGGTTCTGAGACGGCGGCCGATTGCACAGCCGGCTTTCAGGTTACGGCGCAGGCGGGGACCGGAGCGCTGACCTTGCAACCGATGGTTCAAGGGTCGCCGGCGGGTGCGACCTTCGCGGTCAACCCAGCTAACCAGTACACGCTGCGAGTTCGCGTCCATTGCCCCGAGTGCCAGCGCGCGCAGTCGCTCTATTACTCATTTGGCGACAACGGGCTGATCACTACAGGCGGCGAGTCGATTCTGGCTTCGGCCAGGATTCAGATGGAAATCCAGGAGTTTGTGAGCGGCGTGGGCGCTACGCCCGTAACTCTCTACGATGGCGGGCTCGCCAACCTGCCCGGAACCTGCATGGCAGTTGCGGCCAGCAGCATTAATTTAGTTGGCACCATGCGCGCCGTGAACCTGAAGAATTTGGGGTCAGGCTGGGTGGTAAGCACTCCAGCGAATGGAGGCGCCTACACGCGGCGCATCGGTAGTGCGGCCGAGTCGGCCCAATGTCATCTGGAGCGCACCGGAGAGGTTGTTTTCTATACCGGCTGCGCGCCGGCCATCGGGGAGCAGATCGCCGTGAACTACCGTACTGTTGGCCGCGCCGTGGGCCGGGCGGTGAACACCGCCAGCCAGCAGGCGCTTGCCCAGGCGGGTTGGCCGGCGGTGGCCGCTTGGATTGGAACCGTCAGCAGCCCGCCGGCGCGGAGCTCAGCGGATTGCCGCAACGCCGCGCTGGCCATCGAGCAGGCGGCGGCGAGCGCGAGCGCGCTATGGAGCGGCACTTACAAAGGGAACCGCACCAGCTTCGCCTCCGATGTTTGGCCTGGCGACGCTCTGCTCCTTAATGCGCCGTCGACTAAGTTAAATACGCAGGTCGTGGTTCGCGCTGTAAAAGTGACCTATCGCCCGAGTTACCCCGACTTAGTGGGGTATGATATCGGCTTTGCCAACGATTGGGCAGATGACTTAGCAATTAAGACCAGCGCGACCGTGCCGGCGAACTGCTGGCTACCGGCGACGGCGAACCTGACAGTGCTGGCCAACCTGACGAGCCTTTCAGTGACGGCACTGAACGGCAGCACGGTGACCGTGAATACCGGCATCAATCCACCCACAGGTGGGGGCTTCGAGATTCGTCTGCGAGATTTTGCCTTTATGCCCGGCGAGGATCCGACGCTGGTGCTGCGCGGCTCGGAGCAGAACCTGACCTTCTCGCGCGTGTCGGCGAGCGACCGGTTCTACATCCGGATGTATGACGGTTCCTCGCCGCCGAACTATTCGGAGTTCTCAACGGCCTTGTTCATCAACTTGTCGCTGAGCGGCGGGTCCTAGGAGTTTTGCGAATGCGCATGATGAACGAATTCGAAGCCCAGGTGATCGGCGACTTGAGTGTGTTGAAGTCGCAGATGGCCAGCCTGATGGGCGATGGCAACGGCGGACGCCTGGCTGAACTGGAGCGGCGCATGGATCGCCATGAGCAGAACTGGCAGCGCGCCAAAGGCTTTCTTGCCGCCATCAGCGTTCTATTCGCGGCCATCGAGGTGGCAGTGCAGGCGTGGTATCGGCGCTAATCCGGGCAACTGCTCGTCTTCGTATAATCAGCCCATGAGCCAGCAACCGCTTGTGGGCGTGGTGATGGGCAGCAAGAGCGACTACGAAGTGCTGTCGGCAGCCGTGGAAATTCTGCGCGCGCTTGCGATTCCGCACGAGGCGCGCATTGTGAGCGCGCATCGCACGCCGGACTGGCTTTTCAAATATGCTGAGACCGCCCGCGAGCGAGGCCTGCGGGCAATTATCGCCGGAGCCGGCGGCGCAGCGCATTTGCCCGGCATGTTAGCCGCCAAGACGCTGGTTCCCGTGCTTGGCGTGCCTGTGCCGGCAACGCAGCTCGACGGCCTCGATTCGCTGCTCTCGATTGTGCAGATGCCAAAAGGCGTTCCCGTGGGAACATTGGCGATTGGAAAAGCCGGCGCGGCCAACGCTGCTCTGCTGGCTGCCGAAATCCTGGCCGCGACCGATGCTGCTCTCTACGAGCGCCTTGCCGCGTGGCGCGCGGCGCGCACCCAGGAAGTGCTCGATCAGAAACTGGGCGAGGATTCGCCGAAGTGAGCGCAGCCTCTTCTCCAAAACCAGAAAGAATTAAGCCCGGCGGTTTGCTCGCCATACTCGGCGGAGGGCAATTGGGCCGCATGACCGCAATGGCCGCGCGCACCATGGGCTATCGCGTACGCGTGATGGATCCGGAACCCGCCTGCCCGGCAAGCTTCGTTGCGGACGAGACAATCGTAGGCCGCTGGGACGATGTGGACGCCGCGCGCCGGCTGGCTGCGGGAGCCGACGCCGTGACTCTGGAGATTGAGCAGATCGGCGTTGACGCGTTGCGCGAAGTGGCGGCCTTGGCGCCGCTGCGCCCGGGCGTCGAGCCGGTGCGCATTATCCAGGACAAAACGCTGCAAAAGACCTGGCTCGCGGAAAGTGGATTTCCTGTGGGCCCGTTCGGCGTTGTGAGCAGCGAAGCGGAACTGCGCGAGACCGTGGCTGCGTTGGGCGGTGACGTGTTCGTCAAAATCGGCCGCGGCGGTTACGATGGGCGCGGCAT
>JASHYS010000339.1 GCA_030042915.1 Acidobacteriaceae bacterium | reverse complement strand
GTCGACCATCAGAATGTTGATCTTCTCTTCCCCAGTCATCGCTGCTTTCCCTCTGCAGTAAAACGTGTCAAGCCCGGCCTCACTTCAGCGGTGCAACCACATGCGAAGAACTGAAAGCAGTTGCTCCGTGTTGACCGGCTTGGCTAGGTAATCCGACGCGCCCGCTTCCAGGCATTTTTCGCGATCGCCCTTCATCGCCTTGGCCGTTAGCGCGATAATCGGCAGCCTGCGCAATGCGGCGTTCTGGCGAATCGTCTGCATGGTTTCATATCCATCCATCTCGGGCATCATGATGTCCATCAGCACGATGCCCATGTCTGGAGTGGATTCGATGGTTTCAATCGCCTCGCGCCCTGTGCCCGCTGACAGCACCGTCATGCCGCGGCGTTCAAGAACGCTGCTCACCGCGAAGATGTTGCGCACGTCGTCGTCCACCACCAGCACTTTGCGGCCGTGCAGCGCCTCGTCCGAGCGATGCAGGCGATCGAGCATTTCCTGCTTTTCTTTGGGCAGATCGGCAATCACGCGGTGCAGGAACAAGGCCGTCTCGTCGAGCAGCCTTTCCGGCGACTCCACGTCTTTCACCACCACGCTGCGCGCCAGCAAGCGCAGTTGAGCGTCTTCTTCCGGCGTCAGCTCGCGTCCGGTGAACACCACCACCGGAACATCTTTGGGCGTAGCGCTGTCGCGAAGCTGCGTCAAAACTTCAAAGCCGCTCATATCGGGCAGGCGCAGGTCCAGAACCACGCAATCGTAGTTGGCTTCAGAAAGCGCACGAAGGGCAGCGCTCCCCGAATCCACCACGTCGATATCGATGTCTTCGTATCCCAGCAGCTCTTGCGTGCTCAACTGCTCCGCCGGGTTATCCTCAACCACCAGCAGACGCTTGCGGCGAGGCTGAGAATATTCGCGGATGCGCGTGAGTGCGGCATCCAGATCCTCTGTGCTGGTGGGCTTGGTGACATAAGCAAAGGCGCCGCGCGACAACCCGAGATTCCGGTCCTCGTCGAGCGTGAGCATCTGCACCGGAATATGGCGTGTCGCTGCATCCTGCTTGAGATGGTTCAGCACTGTCCAGCCCAGCATGTCGGGCAGGAAGACGTCGAGCGAAATCGCCGTTGGGCTGTACTCGCGCGCCAGCGTCAGCGCTTCGGCGCCGGTATGCGCAATCAACACTTTGAATCCTTTGTCGCTCGAGAGGTCGTAGAGGATGCGCGCATAGTGCGGATCGTCTTCCACGACCAGCAGCACTGCGTCGCCGTCGGCAAGGCCGGCGCGATCGTCCGGGATCCGCGCCTCCTTCTCGGCTACCGGCGCCGGCGCCAGCACGGCCTGTGCGCCTGCGATGGTGCCGCTCTCTGCTCCCTTGGCCACGGGACGAGCGACCGCACCCAGATACGTTTGCGGCAGGTAGAGCGTGAATGTGCTTCCCTGCCCGGGTGCGCTCTTCAATTGAATTTCTCCGCCCAGTAGGTTCGCCAGTTCGCGGCTGATGGCCAGACCCAGCCCGGTGCCGCCGAACTTCCGGCTGGTGCCTGCATCGGCCTGTTGGAAGGCCTCAAAAATAATGCGCTGCTTCTCCGGCGCAATCCCGATGCCGGTATCGGTCACTTCGAACGCAATCACCGAGCCGGCGCCATCCAGAATGGGATGACCGGGATTCCATCCACCTTGCGCCAGCGAAACCGAAAGCCTTACGCTTCCCTGCTCGGTAAACTTGAAAGCGTTCGATAACAGATTCTTCAGCACCTGCTGCAGGCGCTTCGAGTCCGTCACCAGGCTGCGGCCCATGGCTGCGTCCGCCGTCACCTCGAACCCCAGCTTGCGGTTCTCGGCTTCGTGGCGGAACGGCCGGGCCACGGCATCCAGCAGCGCGCTGAAGAACACTTCTTCCGCCTCGATGGAAACCGTTCCCGACTCGATCTTCGACAAATCCAGAATGTCGCTGATCAGGTTCAGCAGGTCGGTTCCGGCGCCATGAATGGTGCGCGCAAATTCCACCTGCTTCGGCGTGAGACTGCCGTCGGGATTCTCTGCCAGTTGCTGACCCAGCACCAGGATGCTGTTCAAAGGCGTCCGCAACTCGTGCGACATGTTGGCCAGGAACTCCGACTTGTACTTCGACGTCAGCGCCAGCTCGCGCGCCTTTTCTTCCAGTGCTCTCCGTGCGCGCTCGATTTCCTGGTTCTTGCGCTCCACTTCGTAGTTCTGTTCGGCAAGCTCCTGCGCCTTCTGCGCCAGTTGCTCATTGGTTTGCTGCAGCTCCTTCTGCTGTGTCTGCAGCTCGGTGGCCAGCTGTTGCGATTGCTTGAGCAGTCCTTCGGTCTGCATGGTGGCTTCAATCGAGTTCAGTACGATGCCGATGCTCGATGTCAGCTGCTCAAGAAATGCCAGGTGGGATGCGGTAAAGGCGCTCAAGCTGGCCAATTCGATGACCGCTTTAACCTGGTCCTCAAACAGTACAGGCAGCACAATCACATTCTTCGGTTTCGCCTTGAAAAGCCCCGAACGAATGGGGGCAGTCCCCTTGGGCAGATCGGTAATCAACATGCGGCGCTTTTCCGCGGCGCACTGGCCCACCAGGCCCTCGCCCATCCTTACTTCGCTCACGTAACCCTGCGGGGTATCGGCAAATGTCGACAGCAGCACCAGCGTGCCCGCCGGCTCGCTGCCTGCCATCTGGTAGATCACGCCCTGTTGCGCATTCACCAGCGGCGCCAGCTCCGAAAGCAGCGTCCGTCCTACCGTTCCCAGATCGCGCTGGCCCTGCAACATTCCCGTGAACCGGGCCAGGTTGGTCTTCAGCCAGTCCTGCTCCTTGTTGCGGTCGGTGGTCAGGCGCAGGTTGTCGATCATGGTGTTGATGTTGTCTTTCAGCTCGGCGACCTCGCCGCGCGCCTCCACCTGAATCGATCGGGTCAGGTCGCCCTGGGTAACGGCCGTCGCCACTTCGGCGATAGCGCGCACCTGGTTGGTCAAGTTGTCAGCCAGCAAATTGACGTTGCCGGTCAGATCTTTCCACGTCCCGGCAGCGCCGGGCACATTGGCTTGTCCGCCAAGGCGGCCTTCCACGCCCACTTCGCGAGCCACCGTCGTCACCTGGTCGGCAAATGTGGCCAGCGTGTCGGTCATATTATTGATGGTTTCTGCCAGCGCGGCTACTTCGCCTTTCGCATTCACAGTCAGCTTCTGCGTCAGCGCGCCGTTGGCCACGGCCGTGACCACTTTCACAATGCCGCGCACCTGCTCGGTAAGGTTCGCAGCCATCACGTTTACGTTGTCGGTCAGATCCTTCCACGTTCCGGCCACGCCCGGCACCTGGGCCTGCCCGCCCAGCTTGCCTTCCGTTCCCACCTCGCGGGCCACCCGCGTCACTTCTGCAGCGAAGGCGTTCAGCTGATCCACCATGGTATTGATGGTGTTCTTCAGCTCCAGAATCTCGCCCTTCACGTCGACCGTGATTTTGCGCGACAAATCGCCGCGCGCCACAGCCGTGGTCACTCCGGCAATATTTCTCACCTGTGCGGTCAGGTTGCCCGCCATGGCGTTCACGCTGTCGGTCAAGTCTTTCCATGTGCCGGCCACGCCGGGCACGTTGGCCTGTCCGCCCAGCCGCCCCTCCGTACCCACCTCGCGGGCCACGCGCGTCACTTCGGCGGCGAACGAGCGCAGCTGCTCCACCATGGTGTTCAGCGTTTCTTTCAGCTGCAGGATTTCGCCGCGCACATCCACCGTGATCTTGCGCGACAGGTCGCCGTTGGCAATGGCTGTCGCCACTTCCGCAATGTTGCGCACCTGCGCGGTCAGGTTGCCGGCCATGAAGTTCACGCTGTC
>JASHYS010000338.1 GCA_030042915.1 Acidobacteriaceae bacterium | reverse complement strand
CATGGCCATTGGGTCCGGCCGCCCCATCCCGGCGCGGTCTGGGTCGCGCATCGCTGGGAACACCGCGGCGACGGCTGGGTGCTGGTTGAAGGCCACTGGCAGTAGGCAAGGGTAGCGGAGTTAGCGAAGTCAGCGGGGTTTGGCGAAACCGAAACGCCATGTTCCAATGGACCTCGACGCCTGAGCCCTGTTCGCGTCAACACAATCGAACCAACAAAAAGCGGGGCGCAAGCCCCGCTTTTGTCTTGGTCCCTTGTCCCTGCCTTACTGAATCTCGATGACGTCGCTCGCCGCAGCGGCCGATTTCTCGGCCTGCTCCATCACCTTCTCGGCTATCGCGTAGAACGCCGCAGCCTGCGGGCTCTTCGGCCCGGCCAGCGCCACCGGCATGCCGCGATCGCCGCCCTCGCGAATGGCCGGAATCAACTCTACCGAGCCGAGGAACGGCACGCCGAACTGCTTGGCCGTGCGCTCTGCGCCGCCGCGCGAGAAGATATCGATCTCCTGATGGCAGTGCGGGCAGGTGAAGTGGCTCATGTTCTCCACAATCCCCAGCACATCCACGTTCACCTGCGCAAACATCTCCAGCGCCTTGCGCGCGTCTTCAAGGCTCACGTCGCTGGGCGTTGAAACCACCACCGAGCCGGTGAGCGGCACCGTCTGCACCAGCGAGATGGCCACGTCGCCCGTGCCCGGCGGCAGGTCCACGATCAGGTAATCGAGATCGCCCCAGTTCACCTGTTGCAAAAACTGCCGGATGATCTGGTGCAGCATGGGGCCGCGCATCACCATAGGCTTGTCGCCCGGCGAAATGTATCCGATGGAGATGGTCTTGATGCCGTGCGTGAGGTTGGGCTCGATCATGTTGCCGGGCCCGATTTTCGGCTGCTGCGACGAGCCCATCATCAGAGGCACATTGGGCCCGTACACGTCGGCGTCCATCAGTCCCACGCGCTTGCCCAGCTTGCTGAGCGCAATGGCCAGGTTGACGGCCACTGTGGTTTTGCCCACGCCGCCTTTGCCCGAGCCGATGGCCACAATCTTCTCGACGCCCGGCAAAGCCACCGGCGCCGGCATGGCGTGTCCATGCGCCATATCGAGGGAACTCCTTCATCGGCGTGCGACGTCTCCGCCGCGCCTGTATCGATTCTACAAGGCAGGGAACAGCTAGAAGCTAGCAGCTTCTCCGGCCACGCGCCGCAGAATCTCATGGATCTCTCGCACGCCATCCGTCAACGCCGCCGGACCGGGCTGCAGAATGATCGCGCCTTTGATCTCGTACACATGCCTGTTGCGCACCGCGCTGATGGCGCCCCACCCCGGCCGCGCACAAATCGCTTCCTTGTTCACTTTGCGCCCGCACCACGAGGCCAGAATCACCTCGGGATCGCGCTCCACCACTGCCGCCGGGTCCACCACGCGATCCTGCGCCTTGCCGCGCCCGCGCAACTGGGGGAAAGTGGGAGTTCCTCCGGCAATCTCAATCAGCTCTTCCACCCACTCGATTCCGCTGATCAGCGGATCGTTCCATTCTTCGAAGTACACGCGCGGCCTGAAGCGAAACGCCTTGGCCGTTGCGGCAATTTCGTCCAGCCCGTGCTGCAAGCTCTCGACCAGCGCCTCACCCGCTTCCGCCCTGCCCACCATTCGCGCCAGCACGCGGATCATGTCGAGAATTTCGGCAACCGATCGCTGGTTGAAGTTAAGGACCGTGACGCCGCGCCGCGCAAGCTCGCGCGTAATGTCGGCCTGCACGTCGGAGAATGTCAGCACCAGGTCCGGCTTCAAATCCAGAATCGCGTCGAATCTGGCGTTGCGAAACGCCGACACGCGTGGCTTGGTGCGCGCCTGCGGCGGACGCGTCGTGTACCCCGAAACTCCCACGATCCGGTCCTGCTCGCCAAGCAGGTAGAGCGTCTCCGTGGTCTCATCGGTCAGGCAGACAATGCGGCGCGGGTAGTCCGCGCGCTGCGCCGCCGATGAATCCCTAAGTGCCATGGAAATGCCCGCGTAATCCACAGTTCCTTTTGGATTGTAAAAGTGCCGGTCGCGCGCGGGACAAAAACCGGCATATAATGATGCCAATTTTGAGCCCAAAAACAAAGATTTTGGGCCCTTGATTCAAACAACTCCTTGGTTCGGGAACGCTGAAATCGCGTTGCGATGATTGCATTTTGACCGCGCCGGATAAGTCAGTCCGAAGCGCCTGCGCAGGATTCGCACTCGGAATTCAGTCGCGGCGCGAAAATGGAACGGAATTCTGACCAGGCTCGGCTGCGCGAGACTCGAAACCCAGGAGGAGTTGGATCATGAGAAAACGGGCGATGATGGCGATAGCGGTTCCGGCGGTCGTGGTGATTGCGGCGCTGGTGATTGCAAGCTGCGGCCACTCCGGTGGACAGAGGCGTGGAGCGGTCGATCCGGGCGTGCGCGGCGGCGCACCGGGCGCGGGCGGCCCACTCAACTACCTCACTTCGGACGAGGGCGCATTTTTTCAGGACGGGCAGAGCCGCTTTGCGGAGATTGAAACGGTGCAGGGCGGCGCCAACACGGGGCTGGGGCCGCGCTTCAACTCCAACCAGTGTCTTTCCTGCCACTCGCAGCCGGCTCCGGGCGGCAGCAGCCCGGCGCAAAATCCATTGATCGCTGTTGCCACACTCAACGGAGCCAAAAACGGCATTCCCTGGTTCATTACCGCCAACGGCCCGGTGCGCGAATCGCGCTTCAAGCTCAACTCCAACGGCACGCCCGACGGCAATGTGCATGACCTCTTTGTCATCACCGGCCGCAGCGATGCGCCGGGGTGCAATATCGCGCAACCGGACTTTCATCCCGCAGGAGATGCGCAGAGCGGCCAGGGAGGCAACAAGAACATCATCTTTCGCATTCCCACGCCCACTTTCGGAGCCGGGCTCATCGAAGCCATCCCCGACTCTGAGATTCTGGCCAACATGCAGGCCGACACGGCGACAAAATCGCAGCTCGGCATCTCAGGGCATGCCAACTCCATCCTGAGCGGCAACGTGAACCTGAGCGCCAACGACGGCACCATTACGCGCTTTGGCTGGAAGGCGCAGAACAAATCCCTGATCATGTTCTCGGGCGAAGCCTACAACGTGGAGATGGGAATCTCGAATCAGTTGTTCCCACAGGAACGCGATGAGACTGCTTCCTGTCAGTTCGTCCCCACGCCCAACGACACCAACAATTTCACCACCACTTCCACTGGTGCAGTGAATCCGGCGGTGCTCTCCGACATTGAGGGCTTTGCAAATTTCATGCGCATGCTGGCCCCGCCCACGCCGGCGCCCGACACGCCGTCCACTGCGAACGGACGCGCTGTCTTTACCAGAATCGGCTGCGCTCATTGCCATCATCCGTCGTTTACGACGGGGAAAAGCATTGCCAGCGGCTCCTCCACTTCGCCCAGCGTGGCCATGTCGAATCAGACCGTGAATCTCTACTCCGACCTTCTTGTCCATCACATGGGCAAAGAGCTGGCAGACGGCATCACGCAAGGCGCGGCCGGACCCGATGAGTTCCGCACCGCTCCGCTTTGGGGCGTCGGCCAGCGCATCTTCTTTCTGCACGACGGGCGCACCTCGAACCTGGTGGAGGCGATCAGGGATCACAAAAGCTCTGGCAGCGAAGCCAACAAAGTCATCGACAACTTCGATCGCTTGAAAACCCAGGAGCAGCAGGATCTGATCAACTTTCTACGCTCGCTCTAGTTGCGTGGCAAGCGGCTTGTTCTGGATTTCGCTGCACCGATTCGCGCGTGATTCCGGCCTGCGCCGCATCCGCTCCTGCCCCCAGGTAGCGCCAATCGGCAGCGTCGTGCGTCAAATGAAAACATGCGTGCAATAACTCCGCACTTTTTTGCAGCAGTATTCACCTCGTAAACAACAATGTCGCGGAAATCCACAGTTTTTTTCGAAATTACATTCGTACTGTTTGCGCTGCAACACAAGACGGAATATGATGCGGATAATTCGAGTCCAAGAAAATTCTGTTCTCCCCCTTGAGGACCGTTTCCTGAACATCTCCTTGGTTCCTGAGAGCTGAGCCTGCGCTCCGCGCTCGATAGGTCCGCGAGCGCAAGCCTGCAAGAGCTGCTTGGTTCCTGAGAGCCGAAGCTTAGTCGCGGCGGCCGCATTCTAGCCGCTCAAGCTCGGAGTGTGCCGGCGTGCGCTCTGTTTCGGAATTCCTCCCGCCGAGCCTGAGACGAACGAGAGATCGTGTCGAGCCCCACGCGCGCAATTTGCTGCGTGGATTTGGAAATTCAGAGCAACGAGGAGAAACAGACGGTGAGAACGCGAGCGAGGCTAGCGATCGTGGTTCCTGCCGTCGTGGCGATGGGCGCCGGCCGGGCGCCAGGGAATTCGCGCCTGGCATGGCAACCCGTGAACCTACCATTCCCTCTTGCCATTACATTCGTACCCTTTGGGCCCAGGCAAAGTTGAAATATGATGGGACGATTCTTGAGTCCAGATTAGATTCGACTCTTTCCTTAAGGGCTCCCCTTCCTGAATCACCTCCTTGGTTTCTGAGTGCTCAACCTGCGCTCGGGCGCGAAAGCAACCGTATGCGCAGGCGTGCAGAAGCTCCTTGGTTTCTGAGAGCCGAAGTGTGTTCCGATGGCCGGATTCTGACTGCACAAGTCAAGCGCCGGTCGCAGCTCGGGGTGCGCGATTCGGAGTTCCTCTCGCGGAGCGTGAGTTGTACATAGATCGCGCAAGACCCATGCATGCAGCTCACTGCATGGAAACGAATTCAGAAGCAACGAGGAGATAAAGATCATGAAAGCAAGAGTAAAGTTAGCGATAGTAGTTCCGGCCGTCGTAGTGGCTGCGGCGCTGGCCATTGCCGGCAGCGGCCGCTCCGGCGGGCAACAGCCGGGAGCGGTCGATCCGGGCCCGCGCCTCGGACCAGCGGCCGCAGGCGGTCCGCTGAATAACCTCAACTCAGACGAAAACGCATTTTTCCTGGACGGGCAGGGCCGCTTTGCGGAAATCGAAATGGTGCAGGGCAGCGCCAACCAGGGACTCGGTCCGCGCTTCAACTCCAACCAGTGCCTCTCCTGCCACGCGCAGCCAGCCTCGGGCGGCAGCAGCCCGGCAAAAAACCCGCAGATCGCAGTTGCCAGAGCGAACGGGGCCAGGAACAGCATCCCCTGGTTCATCACCTCCAACGGCCCGACGCGCGAGGCGCGCTTCAAAGTCAATCCCAATGGCACACCCGACGGCGGTGTGCATGACCTGTTCGTGATCACCGGCCGCACGGACGCAGGGGCGTGCAATATTGCGCAACCGAACTTCATGCCCGCGGGAGATCCGCTGACCGGTCAGGGCGGAAATCCAAACATCATCTTCCGCATTCCCACGCCCACCTTCGGAGCCGGCCTCATCGAGGCCATTCCCGACTCTGAGATTCTGGCCAACATGCAGGCCGACGCGGCCAACAAATCTGCGCTCGGCATCTCCGGTCATCCCAACGCCATCATCGGCGGCGCCGTAAATTTGAGCGCCAACGATGGCACCATCACGCGCTTTGGCTGGAAAGCGCAGAACAAATCCCTGCTCATGTTCGCGGGCGAAGCCTACAACGTTGAGATGGGAATCTCGAATCAGCTCTTTCCGCAGGAGCGCGATGAAACGCCCTCGTGCCTCTACTATGCGTCGCCCAACGACACCAACAATTTCACAACCACGACGAGCGGCACCACGAATCCGGCAGTGATCTCAGACATCGAGGCCTTCGCCGACTTCATGCGCATGCTGGCTCCGCCCACGCCTGCGCCTGAGACAGCGTCGACTGCAAACGGACGCGCGATCTTCACTGAAATCGGCTGCGCTAGTTGCCATCACCCGTCGTTCACCACCGGCGCTGCTATCGCAACCGGTTCTGAGACTCTGCCGAGTGCGGCCATGTCGAATCAGACTGCGAATCTGTACTCTGACCTGCTGGTGCATCACATGGGGACGGGGCTGGCAGATGGCATCACGCAAGGCGCTGCCGGACCCGATGAGTTCCGCACGGCTCCGTTGTGGGGTGTCGGCCAGCGGATCTACTTCCTCCACGATGGGCGCACCTCGAACCTGGTGGAGGCCATTGAAGATCATGCCAGTTCAGGCAGCGAAGCCAACCAGGTCATCCAGAACTTCAACCAGTTGAGCGTGCAGGATCAGCAGGATGTGATCAACTTCCTGCGCTCGCTCTAGCAGCGGATAAATTAGATTGCATTTTGAAAGGAGGGTGCCCTGGGTTCCGATCTTGGGACCCGGGATACCGCGTCATCTGGTCCACTGATGTCATGGGGGTGCCCCATCCTGGCCGCGCCTTTGTTTTGCGGCCAGGGTGGACAGCACAGACCTGAAGCGAATTTCCGCGCCTCTCCCATCCAATCTGATTCTCAGGATTTGGCCGCCCCGCCATCCGCCTGCGCCGCTGAAGCCAATCTGGCCTCGCGCTGCCGGGCATTCTCGCGTTCCCGGTGCTGGCGCCGGCGCAACGCATCTTCATAGCGGCGAATCTCGTCGGGGGTTTCCGGTTTCAGTTCGGGAACCTTCTGCACGCGTCCATGCTCGTCCACAGCCACAAACACCAGGTAAGCGCTGGCCACGTGGGCAATCGCGCCGGTCTTGGTGTTTTCGGCCCACACCTTTACGCCCACTTCCATGGAGCTGGTAAACGCCCGGTTCACGCTCGACTTCAGCGTCAGCAGATCGCCTAGGTGAACGGGCCGGATGAAGTCAATATGGTCCATGGCGGCCGTCACCACGTAGGTGCGCGAGTGCCGGAATGCAGCCATGGCGCCCGTGAGGTCGATAAAGTGCATCAACCTGCCGCCCAGCAGGTTGCCCAGCGTGTTAGTGTCGTTGGGCAGAATGATTTCTGTCATTTCCGACTGCGTGCTTGCCACGCTTCGCACCGCCGGATGTGACTGCTCATTGCTCATGCTGCCTCCCTTATCCATGGGTTCCTTTTTACGCCGTCCTGATTCATGTCCGAGTACAATCAAAACTGGCGGTCGGTGCGGCGGGCAAGTTCCGCTTCTGAGTTCCAGTTTCGGCAATCTCCGCCAAAACCGCAAATCCGCCACGCTCCGGCGCCGCGACACCGGCCGGATAGAAACGATATGGACAAAATCGCCGGCCTGAAAGCGATCCTTGCCTTGGATCCTAAGAACAGTTTTGCCCGCTACGGGATCGCCATGGAACTGGTGAGCCGCGGTGATACATCGGCCGCCCTGGCCGAGTTTGATACACTTCTGCTGAACGATCCTGAGTACACTCCGGGCTACTTTATGGCCGCGCAGACATTGGCTGGCGCGGGTCGCAAGCCGGAAGCGATCGCGCGGCTGAAAATCGGCATCGGATGTGCGGCACGCAACGGTAACGTGCACGCCCTCAACGAGATGCAAAGCATGCTCGAGCAGTTGAGCCGGTAAGGCCGCTCCGGGCCCAGGACATTCCCGAGTTGACACGGCTGCCCCAATCGGCCCTCGAAGCACTTTTTCCCTGACTGCTAAGTATCCTCGGAGCTACGAATTACCGTCTAAAGGAGAAATGGGCCCCTATTCAGGAGTGCTGATGCCGAAGTATTCGATTGTTGTCCCTTTTCACAACGAGGAAGAAAACGTAACAATCCTGTACGCCCGGCTGAAACAAGTAATGGAGCAGGTGGGCGATTCTTTTGAGCTTGTCCTGGTTGATGATGGATCGAACGACCGCACCTACAAGCTGCTGGAAGAAGTTGCCGCCGTCGACAGCCGCGTTCTGGTGGTCAAATTGCGCCGCAACTTCGGCCAAACCTCGGCCCTGGCCGCCGGCTTTGATCACGCCAGGGGCCAATACGTCCTGGCCATGGATGGCGACCTGCAGCACGACCCCATCGACATCCCAGCCTTCCTGGAAAAGCTCGACGAGGGCTACGACGTCGTCTCCGGCTGGCGGAAAGTGCGCCTGGACAACTTCGTGCTACGCCGCATTCCCTCCAGTTGCGCCAATTGGTTGATGGCGCGGCTCTCCGGCGTTCCCATTCACGACTTCGGAACCACGTTCAAGGCCTATCGCCGCGAGGTCATCCAGAACATCCCTCTCTACGGCGACATGCACCGCTTTATTCCTGCGCTGGCCAGCTGGCACGGCGCGTCGATTTGCGAAATTCCCATTCGCAATGTGAATCGCGAGCGCGGCAGGAGCCATTACGGCCTGGGACGCACCTTCGGCGTGCTGTTCGACCTTTTGACCATTCGCTTCCTGCTCAGGTACATGACCCGGCCTCTCCACTTCTTCGGCGGATTCGGTTTCCTGGGCATGCTCGTGGGAAGCATCATGGCCGCCTCGCTGCTGGTGATGAAGATTCTGCATCCCGACGTGAGTTTGATGCACCACCACGGGCCCATGTTCGTGATTGCATCGGTGCTCATCGTCTCCGGCGTTCAGTTGCTGGCGCTCGGCCTGCTCGGCGAGCTGCAGGTCCGTCACTTTTTCTCGAGCCAGCGCCCTGCCTCCTACAGCGTCGATCGTCTTGTCCGCCTCGTCTCAGCCGACGAGCAGAGCCTGCTCTCCGAACGCCCCGACGGAATGATGTAAAGGCAGCGAGTAGCCAACAGCCAGTAGTCAATAGACGACGCTCGCGAACGTGGTCGTCCAGAGCGGATCCCGTGTCCGCTCGTTCGTTAGCTGTCGATTCCTGGCCCCTGGCCCCTCGTACCTGCATTTTTCCTACTGGCTACTGGCTATTGGCTGCCGGCCACTCCCTGCCTTGCTATGCTTATTCGCAGATATGAAAGCCATCCAGATTCACTCCACGGGCGGGCCTGAGGTTCTTGAGCTTGTCGATCTGCCCATCCCTGAGCCGGGAGCGGGTCAGGTGCTGATGCGCATTGAAGCCACTGGGGTCAACTTCATCGAGGTGTACTTTCGCAAGGGCGTCTACAAAGCTGCATTGCCCATCACGCTCGGTAGTGAGGCTGCGGGTACAGTGGAAGAGCTGGGCCCGGGCGTGACTGGATTTGCTGCCGGCGACGCCGTGGTCTCGACCGCGGTGATGGGCAGCTACGCCGAATACGGGCTGGTGCCTGCTGCGCAGTTGGTCAAAATCCCCAAGGGCGTCACCATGGAACAGGCTGCCGCTGTCATTCTGCAGGGAATGACCGCGCATTACCTCGCTCTGTCCACTTTCCCGCTCAAGGCCGGCGATACGGCGCTGATTCACGCCGGTGCCGGCGGCGTGGGCCTGTTGCTGACGCAAATCGCGAAGCGCATTGGCGCTCGCGTCATCACCACCGTCTCAACCAAAGCCAAGGCCGAACTGTCGCGCGAGGCCGGCGCATCCGACGTGATTCTTTACACCGAGCAGGATTTCGAAGCTGAAGTCAAGCGGCTCACCAACGGCAAGGGTGTCGACGTGGTTTACGACTCCGTAGGCAAAACCACCTTCGACCAGAGCCTGAACTGCCTGCATCCGCGCGGAATGATGGTGCTTTTTGGCGCATCAAGCGGGCCCGTTCCGCCCTTCGATCCCATCCTGCTCAACAGCAAAGGCTCGCTTTTCCTTACCCGCCCCACGCTCTGGCATTACATCGCCACCCGCGCCGAGCTGGAGTGGCGCGCCGGCGATGTGCTGGGCTGGGTTGCCAAGGGTGAACTGAAACTGCGCAGCGAGTTCACCTATCCGCTGGCCAATGCCGCACAGGCCCAAATTGATCTGGAAGGACGCAAAACCACGGGGAAGATTTTGCTTGTGCCGTAGAAGCAGGGAATAGGGATTAGGGAACAGGGAACAGGAATGAACGAGCTTTACAGGGCAACATTTCCTGTGGGATCAAAGGCGCGCGTGATCTCAAAGTGCGCACTTGAGAAATTCGCGCATGAATGGAAATACCATCACAAGCTTCTGCCTGAGCAGATGGCATTTGCAGGAACGACCGCCACCGTGGAAAAGGTTAGCTTCTACCATGGAGGCGACCAGTTGTATGTGCTGGAGGGTCTGCCCGGCATCTGGAACGAACCATGCCTGGAGCCCGCGGACCAGGAAGCGAACAATGAGCACGATCCCCGTTAATCCCACCGATCGCGTCTTCGTTCTTACCGGTGCCGGCATCAGCGCCGAAAGCGGCCTGCCTACCTTCCGCGCGTCCGACGGCTTGTGGGCCGGGCACAAGGTTGAAGAAATCTGCACGCCCGAGGCGTTGCGGCGCAATCCGGCGCTGGTGTGGGATTTTTATTCCAAGCGCCGCGCCGACTGCGCCAAAGCC
>JASHYS010000337.1 GCA_030042915.1 Acidobacteriaceae bacterium | reverse complement strand
GCTTTGTTGACCACGATCAGCATGCGCTCAGCCGCATGATCGGGCCCGCATCCCGCGCTGTCGGGCGTGCGAACGAATGCGAAAACATCGCTGCCTGCAAGCAGGTTCTGCTCCAGGCCTGTTTCGAGAACCGGATGAGCGGCGCGCAAGGCCAGCAGTCCGGAATTCCAAGCGAAAACATCCTGTTGCGCGGGAGTGCGGCCAGCTTGTGTGAAAGCACTTTGCGAATCCGGGGCGAATCCGCCGGGAAAATCGCGGCGATCGTCGGGATCTCTGCCGCCCGGCATGGCGATTTCGTCACCGCTATAAATCATGGGCGTGCCGCGCAGGGTGAGGATGAGGCCAAAAGCGAGTTTGAGCCTGGGCAGCGAGCCGCCGGCTTCAGTGATGAATCGCGTGGTGTCGTGATTGCCGATGAATGTGACCAGCCGCTCGGGATGCGGGTACAAAGCGTCCTGGCGCAGAACCCGTGCGAGATCGGTCATGGGCCGGCCGACAATGAGAACGTCGCGCAGCGCGAAGAAGACCGGAAAATCGAAGGGAGTATCGAGTCCTGTATCGATGCCGTTGCGGACGATGCCGCCGGCGAAGAAAGAAGTCACTTCGGGGTCGCGATCGAACACCTCGCCTACGGTGGTCAGATGGGGATAGACGGCGTGCAACTGCGCATCAAAATCGCGCCAGAAGGCGCGGTCGACGTAGGGAAATGTATCGAGACGGATGCCGTCGAGGTTCGCGGTTTCAACCCACCAGATGGCATTTTGAATCAGGTACTGCGCAACCAGCGGATTTGCCTGGTTGAGGTCGGGCATGGCATTGGTGAACCAGCCCTGGGTGATGCCGCGCCAGGCGCCGGGCGGAGCGTGCGGATCGAGCAGCTGGTAAAAGTCGTGCTCGGCGGCAAGATGGTGCTCGAGCGTGCCGTGGAACCACTCCGGCGCGGGAGGATCGAGCACCCACGGATGCTTGATGCCCACGTGATTGGGAGCGAGATCGATGACCAGCTTGATGCCGCGCGCGTGCAGAGCATCGGAGAGATGGCGGTACTGCTGGAGGGTGCCGAAGTGGGCATCGACCGTGTATAGGTCGGTGGCCGCGTATCCGTGATAGGACTCGGGCATGGCGCCGTTGGAAGCGACGGGCGTGAGCCACACGGCAGTGACGCCAAGCTGATGAAGATAGTCGAGGTGGTTCTCGATGCCGGCGAAATCGCCGCCGTGCCAGCCGCGCGGGGCGCTTCGGTCGTCGCCGGGCGCGTCGGCGGCCATGTCGCCGTCGGCGAAACGGTCGGTCATGATGAGATAAAGCGCATCAGCCGGCGAGAGTCCGGAATGCGCCTTGGGGTCGTTGTTGCGCGTGGCGAGCGGGAAGGCGCTGCGTGCCTGGCTATGATCGCTGCGCGCCGTGACCCATAGTGTTTGCGGCGGTGCATCCTTGGTGCGCAGCCAAAGAAACGCCCAATGTCCGTTGTCCGATTCCTGCGCCCGGATGAGGGAGACTCCGCGGCCATCCACAGTAAAGCAGGAGTGGTTCAAGTTTTCGCCGTGCACCAGGAGCATGGGATCGGGAAGGCCGCTCCACCAGCCGGGAGGATCGATCTTATCGATTTTCGGCGCCTGGCCTGCAGCATGGCACCGCGCTTGCGCCCTGCCAGCCACTGCCGCGCAAAACATTCCACAGGCCAGCAAGAGTGAGGCCCAAAATCGCATGAGAATCTCCGAGCCATGACTGCCAACCGCCATGGGAGACAAGGTGTCCCGATTTACAGCGCGACCTGAACGGCCGGGTTGTCGGGGTGGCTCGAAAAGCCGCGCCACGGTGGGAGCCCACACCGTGGCGCGTCACTGCTGCCGATCAGAACGAGATGCGAAGCGCCACTTCGATCTCGCGGTCAGGAGGCGATTGGCGGACGCTGTTCAGTTGGCCGAAGTCGCCGTTGTTGTAATTGGCATCAGGATCCTGGAAATTAGGCGTGTTGGTCAGGTTGTACACCTGGCCGCGGAACTCTGCCTTTGCCCGCTCCGTGATACTGAAGCTCTTGATCAGAGACATGTCCCATTCCTTCGTTCCCGGGCCGGGGAAGAAGTTACGCGGCAGGTTGCCGACCTGGCCGGCAGCCGGATTGGTGAACGCTCCCGCCGGACATCTGATCCAGAGGTTCCAAGACACACCCGTCCTGCATCCGCCGTTATAGTCCGGCCGGCCATTGGGGCCGCTCGAACCCGTAATGTCGAGCGGTGTGCCGGTAGACAGGCCAACGATGTTGTCCCACTGCCAGCCGCCGACCACTTCGTCGAGCGCCCTCGGCATGTTGCCGCCGAACATTCTGCCACGGCCGAAGGGCAGATCGTAAATGGCCGCAGCGCCAAAGAGCTGCCGCTGATCGTTGTTGGAGCTGCCGCGCTGGTATTTCAGCAGCGGCGTCCCGTTGGGTCCGACGAGGATGGCCCCACCCTCATTGGCGAGTACATCGTCGGCATTGTCGAATGCGTGCCCCCACGCGTAGGTCACGTTGGCCTGGAGGCCCGCGGCCATTCTGCGAGTTAGCTTGGCCTGCAGGCCGTTGTAGCTTCCGCTGCCGATCATTTCATACGCGTTGATGGTGCCCACGCCGAGCGGGTTGACGCTGCCGCCCACCGGGAACCAGTTTGTGGTCCCGCCGAGCACAGTTTGGTTGGCATTGAACTGCGCGGCGAGGTTGGCCATCAATGATCCCACATAGCCCACGTTCAGCGAGGTAGAGCTGTCGAGAGCTTGCTCGACCTGCAGGTTGAACTGGTGAATATGGGAGTTTAGAGTGTTTTTCGGATAGTAGACAACTTCGTCGTTGGAGTTGATGGTATTGGGGTTGGCGCCCACCTTGGCCGGCAGAGACGCGGTTGCGGCGGCAGGATCGGTGCTACCGTTTGGCGCTTCGCCGGTGAACGTGATGCGATAGCCGCTCCCGCATGTGGTCGCCGTGGGGCATGCGTAGTAGGACTCTATGCCATTCCAATCCGGGTTCTCAGAGAGTTCCTCGGCGACGCCGCCGCGATTGACGAAGTAGAAGAGGCCGTAGCCGCCGCGGATCACGGTTTTGCCAGTCCCGAACAGATCCCAGGCAATTCCGGCGCGCGGGCCCAAGTCGTCGTGCTGGGTGTTGACTAAGGCGTCAGGCCATCCGGCGGTACCAGCCTCGACCAGCTCGCCCGTGGCGGGATTGAAATTGGACATGTGGTTGTGAGCTTCAGAAGCCGGGGTGAGAGTGTCGTAGCGCAGGCCCAGATTGAGGGTGATGGTGCGGGCGACGCGCCAGTCGTCCTGGGCAAAGTAGCCGTTTTCCCAGCTACGCGTCTCGTAGTATCCCGAGAAAGCGCCCACCTGGTAGCCACCCACGAAGCCACCGAGCAACTCGGAGGTTTCATAGCCGGTAAATGTTCCGTGGGCTGATGTTGGGGCCGGCATACCACCATAGTTGCCGTCGTCGATCCAGAAGTAGCCCTTGGCATCGTTGCCCTGGTCCCAATTCACATCGCGGTGAATGATGTTGGCGCCATACTTGAAGGTATTTTTTCCTTTGGTCCAGGTGAGCGCGTCGGCGAATTCGTTGGTCGGTTCGACGATCAGATAGGGACCACCATCGCCCACGTAGCTCAGGTTCCCGTACCACCCACCGATGATGGGCATCCCGCCCAGCAACGGAGAGGTGTTGGCATTTTGGATACCGAGGTTCTGCGCCAGCGGGATGCTCGCGTCCGGCTGCTCATATCCGGAAAGGTCGCGATCCCAGCCGTAGTGGAATTCGTTGATGATATTGGCGCTGAAGATATGCGTGTAGCCGACCGCAACCTGCCGCGGATGCGACGGGTTGAAGCCATTTCCAGAGGGCAGAGCGTGAGTGGCATCCTCTAGCGACAGGGTGTTGTGGAGGAAGTCATCGCCCATGCTGTAACGGGCGAAGACAATGTCCTTGGCGGTTGCGTTCCAGTCCAGGCGCCCGTCGTAGTCGTTCAATGTCTCGACGTTGTGCTGCACATAGCCGAAGTTGTTCGAGTTGGTGGCGATGTCGGCGTTGGAGATATTCGCCTTGGGAAACGCATTCAGGTAAGCCAAGCCGACTTTGCTGGGAGTTGGAATGATGTTGAGTGCGGTGTTTCCAGCCTGCGAGGTGCTGACGCCACCGGTCCAGCCGAAGGGCAAGCAGGTTTGCGGGTTATAAACGTAACCGTAGCCGGCGGCGAACTGCGGCAGCAGCGTGCTCCCGGAGTAAAGATTCGGGCAGATGGCCTGAATGGGTACGCTGGTCGCTGTTCCGGCTGCCGTGGAACTGAGCAGTTCAGTGAAATTGCCCGTCTGCATCAAAGGCGTGGGCACATGTGTAGTGCCTGAACCTGCCGGCAGATTTTCACGCCAGCCCTGGTAATCGCCGAAGGCGAACAGCTTGTTTTTCCAGATGGGTCCGCCCGCGGAGCCGCCGAACTGGTTGCGGCTCAGCTCCGGACTCGCGGTAGATCCGAAGATGTCCGCAGCCCCCTCGTCAGAACGGTTGAACCAATAGACCGCGCCGTGAACGCTGTTGGTGCCGGATTTGGTGGCGACCTGAACGACGCCGCCGCCGGAGCGGCCAAACTCGGCCGGAGGTACGCTGGTTGTGGTCTTGAACTCGGCGATGTCTTCAATCGCCGGGAAAATCACGATGGTGTTGACCAGCGACTCGTTGTTGTCGATGCCGTCGATCTGGAAGTTATTCGACTGCGGGGGCAGGCCGTCGACGGCCAGTGCCGCGGCGCCGGAATCGGCGTTGCGCCAGGTCTCAGCATTGTTGGCCGGAGCACTGGCATTATCGGAGTACTGGCCACGGCCAACGCCGGGAGTGAGCAAAGCCAGCGTGGTGAAGTTGCGGCCGTTGAGCGGAAGATCGATGACCTGGTTTCCTTCGATCACTTCGCCAGCTGACGAAGTGGCCGTATCGATGAGCGTGCTTGCGCCCGTGACTTGCACCGTCTCGCTTGCAGACCCAACCTTCAATTGCAGGTTGAGCTGTTTGACTTCGGAGATTTGCAGGGAAAGCGTGGTGGACTCTTTTTCGAAACCCTGCTTGGTTGCCTCCGCCCTGTAGTTGCCAATGGGCAGGGCATTCACAGAGAAGCTGCCATCGGACTTGCTCTGGACGGTGATCGCGCGATTGGTCGCGAGATCGATCACGGTGATGGTGGCGTCGGGTAGGGCGGCTCCCGTTGTATCAGTCACCGTACCGAAAATGCTGCCCGTGTCGCTCTGCGCTATCAGAGCGGGGGTTGCGAGGGTAATGACCAGGATCGCGAGCGTCATCAGAATCCAACGGGCGGGGCGCTCGAGGCCGGCCATAATGCTGGCTGCTTTCGACATCACAATGTCCTCCAAAAACTGCGTTGACAGGTGTTAATCGTTGACAGGCGTCAATTGGCGGCGCCGGGATACGACGAGGTTGACACTGCTCCGGCGGCCATCGACGAGGAAACACCTTGCCAAAGATGTTGGTCAATCCACAGGCCGCCAATTCGCCGTCAATTGGTGATCAATTGCTAACTTTCTCGTGCTATGGAGGTTAATGGAAAATCTCTCCTGCAGAGGAGGCCGAATCGGAGCATTTCAATGGAGAAATTGTGATTTTCGGTGCCGCGGCTTACACTTCTATGCAAAGTTTCTTCGGGCTCTGACAAACATGGATCTGCAGCAGGACACTGCGAGTAAAGTGCAATTTGGGATCTTCGAGGCTGACTTGAAGGCCGGAGAATTGCGCCGATCCGGGGTGCGCGTTCGTTTGCAAAGCCTGCCCTTCAAGCTGTTGACGGCGCTGGTGGAGCATCCCGGCGAAGTAGTCTCGCGAGAGATTCTGCAGCGCGAGTTGTGGGGCACCGACACGACCGTTGACTTTGACCACAGCCTGGGCATCGCCGTGAACAAGCTGCGCGAGGCTCTGGGCGACTCAGCTGAAAACCCACGGTTTGTTGAGACGCTTGCCAAGCGCGGTTATCGATTTATCGCTCCCGTCAAGGTCGTCGATCCCGCGGCTGCGGCCGCGGAAGCTGCTGTAAGTGCGGCTCCGAAAGGCACTGTGGCCGCGTGGTGGCTGGCGGGTGTATTGGCAGTTTGCTGCCTTCTTCTTGCCGTGTATGTTTTTGTGCGCGGCCCCGTGCAGAAGCCTTACCGCGTGTCGCAGGTGACATTCTCAGGTCACGTGCTCACGAACGATCTCGATGTAGAGAGCTTCTCCAGTTCTGCCAGCGACGGCACGCGAATTTACTTTTCTCACCTGGATAATGGAAACCCTGTGCTGGCTGTGGCGCTGGTGGCCAACGGCGAGATCAGCCACATTCACCTGCCTTCGGCAATCGGGGCGCCTCTCATAGGCTCACTTTCGCCCGACGGCTCGAAGCTGGTAGTGCGCAGCCACCTGCAAGCCGAACCCGAGCAACCTCTATGGATCGTGCCGACGCTGGGGGGCGATGCGCAGCGGGTTCCGAATGTTCTGGCGCACGATGCGACCTGGATGCCGGACGGCCATCATCTGTTGGTGGCCAGCGGCAACGACCTGCTGGTGGTGGGATCCGATGGCGGCGATCTGCACAAATTTGTGACCACACCGGGACTTGCTTTCTGGCTGCGCTGGTCGCCTGGCGGTGACCGCGTGCGCTTTACACTGCTCGATCCCAAGCGCCAAACAGTGGCGCTGTGGGAGGTTCGAGCCGACGGTTCTCGTCTTCATCCTCTTCTGGCCGGATGGAGCCAGCCAGCCTCAGAATGCTGCGGGAGTTGGACCGCCGACGGCGGCGAGTTCGTGTTTCAGTCGTCACACAACGGCCACAGCGATATATGGGCGCTTCGGGAGCGGCCCTGGTACATGGCCAGCAGCGAGCCGCACCAAATTACCGACGGCCCGCTCGAATATGCTGCTCCCAGCACATCGCCCGGCGGCGACCGCGTTTATTTCATCGGCGCCAGCGCCCAGTACGAGTTGCTCCGGGGCACCCCCAATTCCGCGGCCTTTACTCCGCTCGACCTGAATCTGAGCGCCGCGGACCTGGCGCAGTACTCGCCCGATGGCAAGTGGATCGCATGGCTGAACGCGGCTGACGACTCCCTGTGGCGCAGCCGCGCCGACGGCAGCGAGCGAATCGAACTTACCAGTTCCCTGCTTCATGTTTTCGCCATGAAATGGTCGCAGGACGATCGCCGCCTGGCCGTGATGGGCGAGGAGGCCGGCAAGCCATGGAAGATTTATCTGATCGATGCCGAAGGCGGAAAACTGATCCCCATTCTGAATGAAGATCGCAATGAAGCCGATCCAGCCTGGACGCCGGATAGCCGGTCGATTATCTTCGGCAGGCTGCCGAACCGGATGGATAACGGCCAACCCAAGGCGATCTATCAACTGGACCTGGAGACAAAGAAGCTGACCGAGATTCCGGGCTCAACGGGATTTTTCAGCCCGCGTCTTTCTCCTGACGGCCGTTACATGGTTGCGATGCCGCTGGACCAGCGCGCCCTGCTGCTCTTTGACCGCACAACGGGGCGGTGGAGCACCCTGACTTCGCATGGCGTCGGAGATCCCACATGGTCGCATGACGGACGATCGGTATACTTTCAGGATTTTCTTGAAACCGACAAGCCGATCTACCGGATTGCCGTGCCCAACGGCAAGCCGGAGACGGTGGCAACGATCGAGAATCTGCGGCCCATGGCGGCCACTGACTACAGGCTTATCGGGCTGGCGCCGGGCGATCTGCCGGTGGTGACAGCTCGCACCCCGGTGGTGAACTTATACGAGGTGGAGTTGAACAAAAAATGACTGCTATTGGGGCGGGATTAACCGGGAAGCAGTTCCCTTCCCCTAGTTTTGCTTGACGGCGTCGAAATAATGATTCTCGCCGACGTCCTCGTATTCCTGCACGATTGTTATTCCGACCGATGTGAGGAGTTCTCTGTATTGCTCAGTTCCCAGGGAAATTGACTCCACGCCGGTCATCGCATCGTTCCAGACGGCGGGCTTGGCAGATGAAGTGAACAGCAGGCGGCCGCCGTGCGTTAAGATCTCGGCGAATCTCTGGATGAGGCGATGCTGCTCTTCAGCGTTGAGAAGGAAGATGAGCCCCCATGAGAGGACAGCGTCGAAGGTTCGATCAAAAAATCTCGACTCGAGGACGGATTCGCAGACAATGGGAGTGCCGGGCAGGTTGCGTTGGAATGCGGCAACAAACGATGGCGCTGCATCGACGGCGAAGACCTGAAGTCCTTCTTCGACCAGCACCACGGTGATGGGGACGCCCGGCCCGCAGCCCAGATCGATCACGCTGCTGCCGCGCGCAAGTGTTTTCGCCCACTTCCGCACTTCCTTCACGCCGATTCCGACCGTGCCGGTGCGGCTGCCACGGCGGGTCAGAAATTCTTCGGCGACGGCCTCGTATCCATTCGATCGATCCATCGGTTGATGGTAGCAAGCCGCCGACTCGACCTGCATCAACGATGGATGAGAGCGACCAACGCGCGCAGGACCTGGCCGGCAGCGTCGGGACCGACAGAATTGACTTCGCCATACCAGGCGACTGGAGCGTTCAGGAGCCACGGGGGATCCTCGTCCCACTCGGCCTTGGGGATGAGGTAGCCGATCTCGTCGTTTCCCAAGCCGAGAATGAACTGATACTTCGACCTGAGCTGAGGGCGTAGCACCGGCTCGAGTGGCGCGGAGGGGAAATCGGCTCCGTCATAGCGCGCAATGCCGCCGTTGACCAGTTCAGGATAGATTTCTGCGGGAATGGTGAGGATTTCGGCGACCGCCGCACCGGCTGAGCGCAATTGGATGTAATCAACCTCGGTTTGAATGTCGCTGCCCGTCGCGCACTGAACAGCGCCCAGGCCAGGCAGATCGCGCATTTCCGTGGCTTGATCGGGCTTGCCGTTGGTGTAGAGCGGCCGGCGTTGCCCAAACACGCCCGCAGCAATGGCGGCACGGAAGATGGCATTGTGGAGCGGGACGAAAACTGCCTGGCGCCGGATGGAGAGCGAATCGAGGTCCACGGGCTTTGCGCTCGCAAGCGCGCGCTCGGCAAGACGGCCGATCTCGGTTCCCAGCAGTTCCGCTTTACGCCAGGTTCCGTCTTCGGCAATCTTGCCGGTTTCGGGATCGACAAGTGAGACCTGCCCGAGAGGCGATACCTTTCCGATGGAGCCGGAAAAGAAAAGGGCCGTACCACCCAAACGGTTTTCGAGATAGTCACGAATCCAGTGCGGGTAATCGGAGGTGATCTGAGTGTTCTTGCGGCTGAGAACCTCCGGGTGATCGCTCCAATTCACCACTGTGGCGATAGTGTGCCGCGTGGAACGCGACACCAGGCGCATCACGAAAAGAAACGGATCCTTTACGATAGGGGGCCGATCCTCGCCCTGCAGCAATCCGAGCAGCGGATGATCGTCGCGTGCGAACTCGAGCGCGGCCGGCTCGAGATGGCGCACAGCTGCGACTGCGGTGGCGGCGATGCGGTGGTCTACCCAGTCGAGATAGCCGGGATCGGTTCCGGGCTCGAGCGGTTTGGAACCATAGAGGCCCAGCGTGTCGGGTCCGGCGTGAGTGTGCGTGGCAGCCACGATGAGGAAGCAGGGTGAGGGCGTGGACTGAGCAAAGTCGCGGCGGATGGCGAGCACGTCGTCTAAAAACAGGCCGATCAAATCGACCGAACAGAGGACGAGACCCTGGCCGTTGACTTCAAGCGCGAGGCAGCGGGCGTAGAGATCGTCGTGAACACCGGTAGCGATGCGGTTGTAGCCGAAACCAGCAAGATAGACCGTGTGCTGCGCAGACAACGGAGGTATGATGACCGATTGCGCAGCGCCAGCCTGTAGGTCGCCGGCCCAAAGCGGCGGCACAGCGGCGACCAGCAGGGCGATGATGGCGAGAAGGCGGCGCAGACAAACCACGTTCTCAATGTACATGGATTGGAGAGGCGCCATGGCAGGCGCCAGGCGACCCAGGTTGCATCAATATATAGGGCATCGAAGCCGGCGCCGGGGATGGGGCCAAAGGCAGAGCCGTGTTCAATAGCTGTTGGGCTGCTCTTTGAACCTGAAGATTGCGCGAGGCGCGGCGCTCCTGAGCAGATGTGAAAATGTGAACCCCGGCTTCGGCGACGATCGTCCATCGATGTTCAAGACATGGCCAACCAGCTTGGGCGCACGTGGCGTTCGCCTGGAGCCGCGCAAAGACCGCTCGATATGGACGGTTACTTCCGACGGCCGGTAGTACATCTCTTTCCGGCAGCAAGCACACTCAACCGAAAACGACTGAAAGGGGAACTCGGTGAGCCCTGTCTCTGCGATCTGGCCGCAGGCCCTGCACGTGACCGTATGAATCCTGTGTGGGGCGGAACCAAGAATGTTTTCAGAAAAAGTGTTCCAGATTTCGAAGAGCTCGTTGTAAAAGTGAGTTTGCATGGCCCTCGCATCTACCGATTCCGCATGTGAGGAGACCATGAACCTGGGCCCACCTCGCCTGCACGGAAAAATGGTCTCAACTGAAAGGATCAGGCGAGACGGGGGTTGGGCGAGGAATCAACCTGTCCGCGCACGCAACCCCCGTTTTTTTCTATAACCGAATCTTGCCGAGCCGTATGTGATGAATCTCACGGCGTTTCCTGATGGTGTGGTCTTTAGACGATGACGAGAAACCGTCTGTCTTTTCTGAGTGAATTCCAATCTACTGGTGAAATGGCGAAGACCGCGTGATGGCATTCCGCTCCGTTGACGCGCATCCCGGACAGGGGCTACCTTCAAGTCAAATGGGCGACCTGGGAGTGTAGGCGTGGCGCAACCATCCGATTCAGCGACTCAACTCCTGGTTCGCTGGAGGAGCGGAGATCAGGAGGCGCTTCATGCTCTCATCCCTATTGTTTACAACGAATTACGCCTAGCCGCGCACCGATGCCTGCGGTCAGAGCGTTCCAATCACACACTGCAAAGCACGGCCCTGGTTCACGAGGTTTACCTGCGCCTGGCTGGAGATGCGCCACCGAGGGTGGAAAATCGTGCGCATTTTGTGGCGCTAGCAGCTAAACTGATGCGGCAGATTCTTGTGGACTTCGCGCGGCGCCGCCGCGCGATCAAACGCGGTCCCGAGTACATGATTGAATTAAGTAGAGTCTTTTTCCTCCCCCAAGAACGCAAAGTCGACCTTGTCGCATTGGATCAGCTGATGGCCCGGCTTTCCCGTCGCGATGCGCAGCAGGAAAGAATCGTGGAACTGCGAATCTTTGGCGGCTTGACCGTGGAAGAAACGGCTCAAGTTTTGGAGGTTTCCCCTTCCACGGTGAAGCGTGACTGGACGATGGCCAAGGCCTGGCTAAAGCGTGAAGTGGGGAGAAGCATCGGTGGAGAAGACAGGCCAATGGGAGCGAGTGAAGGAGCTGTTTGACGCGGCACTGGAGCGGAGTGCCGGCGAGCGCGATGAATTTCTCCGCCAGGCCTGCGGCGGGGACGCATCGCTTTGTGCGGAAGTGAAATCGCTGCTTTCGGCCCATGCCTGGCCCGACGACCTCTCTCAGCCTGCCATTTTCGCCCTGCCTACACACGATCCGCAGCCCGACCAGACCATCGGCCCTTACCGCCTGGTGAGAAAAATCGGCGAGGGCGGAATGGGGCAGGTGTGGCTGGCCGAACAGACGGAGCCTTTGCGCAGGCAGGTTGCGCTCAAGCTCATTCGCGGCGCGGTGTACGATGATGCGCTACTGAGACGCTTCGGCGACGAGCGGCAGTCGCTGGCACTGATGGAACATCCGGCCATTGCCAAGGTGTTCGATGCCGGCGCGACACCCGAGGGGCAGCCATACTTTGTGATGGAGTACGTTCCCGGCGAGCCCATTACAAAATATTGCGATCGCAAGAAGCTGAAACTCGGGGAGCGGCTGGAACTGTTCATCAAGGCTTGCGAGGGTGTGCAGCACGCGCATCAGAAAGCCATCCTACATCTGGATCTGAAGCCGGCCAACATTCTGGTGGTGGAAGTGGACGGCCAGCCGATGCCACGCATTATTGATTTCGGGCTGGCGCGCGCTATGGGATCGGGCGCGCAGAGCGCCGCGCCGACCAGACTTGCCGAAAACGTGGCCGGCACGCCGGGATACATGAGCCCGGAGCAGGCGGCGGGCGAAGATGTGGATACACGCACCGACGTGTACTCGCTGGGCGTAGTTTTGTACGAATTACTCAGCGGGCAATTGCCGTTCGATGCCAGCCTGGGGCTTACAGCCATCGTGCGCGAGGCGCAGGAGAAGACAAGCATACGGCCCAGCGCGCGCGCAGCCGAGCAATCCGATGCCGCGCAGCGAGCCGCGGCCAATCGCCAGTTGAAACCGAAGCAACTGGCCAGCGCGCTGAGCGGCGATCTGGATTTGGTGGTCAGGAAGGCGCTCGATCGCGATCGTGCGCGCCGTTACGGCACGCCATCGGAGCTGGCCGCCGACATTCAGCACTTTCTGCGCCACGAGCCGGTGGCCGCGCACCCGGCGAACACTGGCTATCGTGCCGGGAAATACATCAGACGGCACAGCGTGGGAGTAGCCATGGCCTCTGTGCTGGCATTGCTGGTGGTGGGCTTTGCGGTGGTGCAGACCGTCCAATTGAGGCGTATCACAGTGGAGCGCGACCGCACGGCCCGGCAGCGGGATCGCGCTGACCGGATCGCCGATTTTATGACCGGAATGTTCAAGGTCTCCGATCCCAGCGAAGCCCGCGGCAACCAGGTGACAGCGCGCGAGATTCTCGACAAGGCCTCGACACAGATCGAATCGGGACTGTCCGGCGATCCGGAAACCCAGGCCAGTTTGATGTACGTGATGGGAACTGTCTACGAAAACCTTGGCCTTTATTCCCGGGCCGAATCGCTGTTGGAGAAGGCGCTAGACCGTCAGAAGCGTGTCCTTGGACCGAATCACTCTGACACGGTCAAGACCATGACCGAACTCGGGATCGTTTTGACCGATGAAAGCCGCTACGCAGATGCGGAAAAGCTCTACCGCGAGGCGCTGGATATAGTGCGCCACACTAGCGGCTCGCGCGATCCTCGAGCCGCAACCCTGATGGTGAACCTGGGATTCATTCTCGGACGCGAAGGCAAATACCCCGAGGCGGAAGATCTTACTCGCCAGGCACTGGATATCGTGCAAACTTCTCTCGGGCCGCAAGACCCGCGGGCACTCAGTGTCATGCGGAGCTTCGCCAATCTCGAAAACGATCAGGGTCATTACCAGGAAGCAGAGAAGCTTTATCGCCAAATTATCGCTCTTCGCCGGCGTGTCTTCGCACCCGACGACCCCGGGACACTGAGTGTCCTCAACGGCTTGGCCGGAGTCTTACGAAAAGAAGGCTCCTACAAGGAAGCAGAAGAACCCGCTCGGGAGGCGCTGGAAGGCTCCCGCCGCGTCCTCGGTCCCGAGAATCCCACCACCCTTCTTTACATGAGAAACCTGGCCATTGTGTTCTTCACTGAGGGACGCTTCACCGAGGCAGAGGCCTTGGATCGCCAAGCGCTCGAAAGTCGCCTCCGGATTCTGGGACCGAATCATTGGGAAATTGGCCAGTCGATGTTTGACCTGTCCGAAGTGCTTTACCGGCAAGGACGATTCGCTGAGGCTGAGAAGTTCGCCCGGCAGTCTCTTGCGGTTGAACGAGGCGCGCTCGGCACGGACAGTCCTTTGACCATCCAGGCGGCCAGAGACCTGGCGGAGGATCTCGAGAAGGAGGGGCGCTCCTCGGAATCTGCGCAGTTGGGCCGCGATACGCTGGAAACCGCGCGCCGAGTACTCGGGCCGCAGCACCCCCTGACGGCAACGATCATGTATCACCTCGCCCTGGCCTTGGCTCACTTCGGCAACCGGGATGAGGCAGAAAGATTGGTGCGGGATGCGCGGGAAATCGAGCGCCGCTCCACTTCGGCCGAATACCCCAGCGACGCAGTCGGCGATTACTACCTGGCGTGCATTGCGGCAATTCAAGGTCGAAGAGGTGAAGCGCTCTCGCTCCTGCGCGAGTCCGTTGACCTTCACCTGGAACCGGAGGAATTAATCGCCCTGCCCGCAGACCCGGATCTGAAGTCGTTGCATGGCGATCCACGATTCACGGCCCTCATCGCTCACGTCCAAAATCGAGCAGCGACGACCGGCAACTGAGCTGATCGGAGCTTACAGGGGCATCGATCTCAGCGGGGAGCTAGTTCGTTACCCGTGGTTTGGCGTTTTGAAGAGACACGACCACACCTGCCATTTTGTCGGGGAGCGCATGCTCGCGATCGAGCTCCGTGCCGATGGCGATTGCCTTGGCGAGGGAGTCCTTGGCCTCGGTTGCGTTGTCGGAGCGCTGGCTCAGATTAAAGAGGCACAGGAGAAGATCGAAACTGATATCAGGGGTGCCATGATGCGCATCGGTGATGCCCTCGAGCTGCTGCACCGCGGCTCGAATCGCATCGAGCCCCTCTTTTTCGCGGCGGACCCAGAAAAGAGCAATGCCCAGCTGGTTGGATGCCATGGCCGCGTTGCTCTGGGCATCGACGTCGCCGGGCGTGGACTGAAGCAGCTGCCGGCGAATCGCCAGGCTCTTTTGATAGGACGCGATCGCTGCCGTAATTGATTGTGAACTGCTTTGCGCGTTACCGGCCTGATCGAACGTGACCGCCTGACTGAATTGCTGATCGCCGAGCTGGCTGAACGACTGTGCCAGTCTCCGCTGGCAGTCAGGGCCGGCGGTCTTGTCGTGCGAAAGCTTCTGGCAGGTGTCGAATTCCTGCTCGAACTCCTTGAAGGCGCTTGCATAGTTGCCCTGGGCTGCCCATGCCACTCCCAGGTTGTCGAATCCCCTGGCAATGTTGGTTTCGTCAGTCAGGTTGCCGGGATGCTCGCTGGCTTGTTCCTCGAGGGTTGCGAGTTCGCTTTGACGGATGGAGAGTTCCTGCGCCGGACAAACGATTCGAAACGCGTCGTAGCCGATATTGATATTGCGCATGCGAGTACGGCTCTGGATCTTGAAGACCAGGTGCTTGGGGTAAATGGGACCCAGCATCTTGGATTGGAAGTCCACCACGAATTCATCTGGATGTCCGGCGACCAGCTGGTACGTCCAGGTGCAGACATCATTCTTCAGGTCGATTTCATGGCCGTTCTGGTAAAGATGCCGGTTGATGCAGGTGCCGTCGCTGCGCCAATCCATATCGGTAGATGTTTTTAGATCACCGTCCACATGCCAGACTCCCAGCATGTAATCGCGGGATGCGGTAGCCGAATCGTCGGCCAGGCGATTGGTTGAGTCGACGCACGCGCGGAGTTGCTCGCCTGTGCCGTGCGCGTCCAATTGCTCGTCGGCGGCGGCGGCCCAGATGACGGCCTGCCAGCGCTGCTTCTCGCGGGCGTCAGCCTCGTCGGTGGCCTTGTCTTTGGCCTGGACGGCTTCATCCGTGGCTGCATTGGCGCGTTGCTCGGCATCGATTGCCTTGGCGGTTTCGCTCACGGCAACATTCTTTTGATCCAATGCGGCCTTCTTCTGTTCGTCGGCCAACTGGGCCTGCTGATCCGCCCGTTTCTCGGCGGAAAGGGCTTCTCTTTTCCCCCGCAGCGCAATCAGCGCCAGCCATGAAACCCCAATCAGCACTGCCACCAGCACCGCGGCCGACGCGGCGATGATTTGCTGGCGCCGGCGCTGCTTGGCCAGCAGCAGGCGCGCGGTCTCAAGAGTGGCTGCCTCGCGCCGCGCATCGCGGCTGGCTTTAGCCACGATGGCGAGAACGTCGTGGATGAGCTCGAGCCGAACCAATCCGCCACGCTCTTCACGGCGCAGGATGCGTCGATCGACCAACGTTTGAATTGCCGCCGGGCTGACACCGGGCTCGGCCAGGGCATTGTCAAGAGCGCAACTGTCACGGTAGCCAGCGGCAGTAAGGAGCCGGTCCTCGACGAAGTAGCGCACCCTCAAGTCCAATCCGGCAAAACCCTGGTTGTAGAACTGCGCGATGATCTGCTGGGTGTTCTCGCCCTGGATGAGGTCGGCGCTGATCTCTGTTTGCCCGCGGGCAATGCGTTGCTCATTGAGCTCGCGACAGACCAGCGACAGAAGCGCGGGCTCGATGGAGATCTCTTCAAGTTGTGTCGGGTCGGCCCACGCCGCACCCCCGACAAACCTCACGATGCGTGCTGCGACGGTTGCGCTGAGCAGGCCTCCGCCCGCCTGCCGGATGGCCTGGGCTGCCCGGTCGCCGCGCATGGGCGCCAGGCGCATGCGGTTCTGCATGATGGGGCGGATGAGGGTCTTCAGGCCTTCGAAGTCGGCCAGATAATCCTCGCGAAAGGTGAATACGATTTTGATGTTCTGGCGAAGCAGATCGAATTGATCGAGGAGCTCGGGGTGCTGGGTGAGCTCGCTTTCCAGCGCGGGGGGCAGGCGGTTTTCAATGAGCTCGCCAAGTTGTTCGAGCAACACCTGGGTGCGCGCGGTTTGGTCCGGTGTTTGCCGGCCGAGCGTAAAGATCTCCTCGAACTGATCGAAGGCCATCACGGGCACCACCGGGCGCCCGTGGGGATTGAGGAACTGGGTGCCGGGTCGATGCAGGTATTGCCAGAAGGTGTCGCCGGGAAGGCTTGCTGTCGCGCTCACCTCGTGGTTTGCGCATTCGGTCCTGAGGGCCTGCCAAACCTGTTCGATGAGCACAGGAGCCGCAGCGTCAAGGCTCAGGCGCAGGTACACCGGCAGGTAACCGGCGCGGCGCAGGCGCGGGAAGACACCTGCATTCAGCAGCGAGGATTTTCCCAATCCAGATTGACCGAACAATACGGTAAGGGGTTCACGCTCGATCAAACGAAACAGATCATCGGTTTCGGACTCGCGGCCGTGGAAGAACATGCGCGAGTCTTCGGTGAAGGGCAACAAACCCGGCCATGGCCGTTCAGCGTCGATGATGGAAAGCTCGATCATTACTTACCTTGAAGGCGCGCGCGCATGGCATTGAAGGCTTTGACGATTACGTCTGCCTGTTGTGGCTGCAAGCTGCCGCCGGGGGCCTTTTCAATATGTACTGACTTGAAGGACGCAGGGATTTCGGTGCTGGTGAACACGGCGGTATCGTCGATGACCAGCGGACAAAGAAAGGCGAGGCTGCTTCCGGTGAAATCGAGGCTGCGCTCACTGGCCCAGGACCATTCCTTGCGAAAGAATCCGGTGCGGTGTTCTGCGGTGCTGGACAGCACGGGCACAAACAGGGCGCATTGCTGGATGGCGAGCTGAATGCGGGCCGTGTAGTCGCTGCCCCAATCGAGCTGTTCGCGATCGAGCCAAACCGGGAGTCCGGCGGCCTGGAGTTCGGCCGCGAGTTTCAGTGCAGCCGGGCGATCCTCACTGGCATAGCTGATGAAAAGGCTGCCGGGCGGCATGGTTTCCGGCATCGGACCGGGTTCGGGCGCCGCGGCTGCGGCGTCGCTACCCTGGCGTTGCTGCCAATGCCGGGCGAGTTCGGCCACAAAGGCCACCGCGTCCAGCTCGAGCACCTGGGTTTCGCGGCTGAACGTGGTGAGGAAGGTGACCAAGGTCGAATTCGATTCGGCGTCGGCGTCGATCAGATACTCAGAGAAGCCACGCTCGGCCGAGAGCTTGCCGTTCTTGGTGGTGCGCAGGATGAAACGCGCCAGCCAGTCGGGAAAGCGGCAGCCAAGAAACAACAAGTGATTGCGCCCCAGTTCATCGAATAACCGCTCGGGGCGCTTTTCGGGAATTTGCAACGCGGTAACCCACTCCAGTTCGTCCTCTTCGGCAACGACATATTTGGGCAGCACCGATATTTTCCCAAAGAGTCCGTAAACCACCGGTCCATCGCCCGAGCCGTCGGGCAAGTCGCCAGCTTCGCTGGGATTGAACCACAGTTCGCGGGTCTCGGCACGACCGCCAAAGCGCGCGGCGTTGATGGCCTGAGCGAGAAGATTGTCGGTGCAAAAGCTTACGTAAAGATTCAGATCGCGTATGCCGGCGAGTTGCAGCAACGGCTCAGGAATCGAGACGGAGAGCTTTCCCGCGAGATCGCCCAACTCGCGATAGACCGATTGCCGTCGACTGCCGGGCATGGCGAGATAAGTTCCCAACACCCGATCGAATGTGGCGTCGGGGCCTGGATCGGGGAGCTTCAAACGAGCCGCGAGTTGACGCGTAAGCAGCCGGTAGTAGGGTTCGCGCCGGCCATCATGGTCGACGATGACCAGATCGGGACCTACCACGGGTATGACACTACGTGCCTCGACGTAAGTCAGCAGCTCATCCCAGAAATCGTTCTGATCGGGCATCGGAACCTGGTGTCCTGTCGGCTATGTTCCTGGTGGTATGGAGTATAAATCGGCCGCTGGCAAAGAGGAAAACAGGGGGTGGCTGGCCTTCGGGAGATGGCTGGATTTAGCCTTTTTGGCGCCTGCGAGGGTGGCAATTTACGGTAAGTTGGGACGCCAAATCCCCCCATTTACTCGTAAATCGGGAGGGTTCTGGGCTTAATTTGAGGTTGAAGCCGGCCATCCCTCTGCACGAGACCAGGTTTAGATAGTGCTTCTCAACACAAGCTCTTAGCCTCAAGCCGGTCGCCGGGGAGATCCGCTTCCGGCTTGACAGGCCCGCGCTTACCTTCCGGCACCAGGCGATGCACTCGTAAATATAGCCGTGGCTTACGTTTTCAATTCCTGTGAGTTTCGAGTTGAATGGGTTTGGTTTTTCGGAGCCTGCGCGGACCTTTATTTACTGCCGCAAAGCGAGAGGGATGGCGAGCAGTGGAGCGAAGCCGCACGGCGCGCATTGCATGTGCCGATTTATGGAGGAACAACCATGACATTGAAAAAGATGGTGGCCACAGTGGTGATCGCGGCGTGCGGTATGGCCGCGCCGCTGTTCGCTCAGTCTGACCGCGCAACGATCATAGGTACGGTCAAGGACACGTCGTCAGCGGTGGTGCCCGGAGTGCAAGTGAAGGTGACCAACCAGGGCACTGACGCGGCGGAAATCACGTCGACCGACTCGGCGGGCCTTTACCGGGTCGAGGACCTGCCGGTCGGCAATTACATCGTCAGTTTTTCGAAACCAGGCTTTAAGACCATCGACCGAAGGGACGTTACCCTGCTCATCAGCCAGGTAGCGGAAATCGATGTGACCCTGCAGGTAGGTGCGACGTCGGAGACGATTCAAGTGACCACTGCGCCGCCGATCCTGCAGACTGAAGACGCAACTGTTTCGGCGAATCTCGACAGTCAAGCGGTGAGCGAGCTGCCGTTAAACGTCCAGGGCAGCCGCAATCTGTCGAACTTCATGTTCGCCTACGTGCCGGGAGTGGAAGGCTCCGATTACAGCTCGCATATCGACGGCGGCATGGCGATGACCAAGGAAGTGCTGATCGACGGCACCTCGGCGGTTTCGCAATTAGGCGGCTACATCAGCGAGTCGCAGCCTCCGATGGAGGCGGTGCAGGAGTTCGAGACCGATACAGCGGGCATCAGCGCCGATGCGGGCCGCAGCGGAGGCGGTGTCTTCCGCTATGAAATGAAGTCGGGCAGCAATAAGATTCACGGTTCACTGTTTGGATACCTGCACTCGACCGATCTCGATGCCGTGAGCGCGTCGAATCACCTGTCGGCGTACACCGACCCCGCAAACGCCGCAGCTTATTTGAAGATCAGCGATTCGCTTTCAGACTGGGGCGGGAGCGAAGGCGGCGCCATCAAGAAGGACAAGCTGTTTTATTTCGTATCGTTCGAGCGTTACATGCAATCGATGTGGAACCTGGGCCCGAACTCACGCACCGTTTCCACCGATGCCATGATGGGCCTGAATTCGAACGGCACAGTGGGGACGTACGCCGATTTGAGCCCGATGCTCTCAACCAACGTGCCAGTGAACACATATGGCGGCGCGCCGGCTATCGATAATTGCGGCAACCCAGT
>JASHYS010000336.1 GCA_030042915.1 Acidobacteriaceae bacterium | reverse complement strand
CTCAGGCGTGAAGAGCACATTGTGGAAGCGCTCGACCATGTATTGCTTCCCGTCGTAAAGCGCACCCATCGGCACGTAGCGCAGGGCGTCGTCGAGCGACCACAGCAGCGTGGGCACGGCGCCTTTGGCGCCGGCCGCTTTTTCAATGGGCTTCAATTGGCTCTCGATGGGCGCCACAATCAGGGCATAAAGCTGGTTCAACTGCGGCCGCGGATCGGAAGACGGCGAGCCGATCGCCTTGAGCGCTTCCAACGCCTTGTTGCGCACATCGTCAGACGAGCCCGGCAGCGTGACCAGCTTGCGCGACGACGCACTCACCACAATCGCGTAGGTGTGATCGGTGCCCAGCAGCAACCGAATGCCGATCACGTTGGGGCCGAGCTTGGCCAGCGAGTCCTGCAGAAAACTTTTGGTGGTGTCGGCAGCAGCCTGGCCTGGAGCCGACTGCGCATCGAGCTCGGGAAAAACCTTGTTCTTCAGAATCGACTGAATTTCAGTCGATTGTTGCTGAATGGTTGCCGCGAGAGTTTTCATCTGCGCGTCTTCATCCGCAGTGCTCTGCGGCTTGGCCTGCAATTGAGCATAGGCCAGGCTCGATTCCTCGATGGCGCGCGCTTTTTTCTCAAGATCGGGCAATTCGCTTTCGGCTTCGGCCTGCGCGGGCGAGAGCTTGAGCGGCTCAATGCCGGCGTCGGCGCCCGGATTGGCGTCGGCCACCAGATCTTTCAGCTCCTGCTCCTTCACGAGATCGAGAATCTGCTCAGCCTGGCCGAGCCGGCCGGTTTCGACGAGCAACTCCGCCAGCGTGCGGTAGTATCCGGCACGCGATTGCGCATAGCCCGCCTGCAGCTGCTTGTCGAGGCCGGCGATGTTCCTGCGAATCTGCTCGTACGAGTTGACGGCATCGAGGCCGAAGAAGATGGCTTCTTCGGGACGATTCTGCTTGCGGAAACCCAGCATCAACGAAGCATCAATGGCGCCCTCGTACTGTGGATCGTTGTTGGCCGTGGCCAGTCCCAATGCGGCGATGGCGCTGATGAAGGATTGCTCCGGCTGCTTAATCAGCGAGTAGGCCCACGCCAGAGTCATCAGCGCGATGGCTTCCCCGTGCTGGTCCTTGGTTTCGCGCCAGGCCGCCAGCGCCTGCAGGTCGAAGTCGTAGGCCTTCTGGCCGTCGCCCATGTCGGAGTAGTCGCGGCCGATGGCGTTCAGCGTCATGGCTTCGCCGCGCCGGCTGCCGGTGGAGTGAAAGATGGGCAGCGCCTGGTTGGCGTAGTCGAGCGCCTTTTGTGGCTGGCCCAGCCCCGCGTAAGACTGGCCAATGTCGCTCAGCGCGCGCGCCTCGCCGCTGCGGTTGCCCACCTCGCGCCAGATGGGCAACGCCTGGTTGTAGTAGTCGAGCGCCGTTTGGCTCTGGTTCAGGTCGCGATAAAACCAGCCGATGCTGTTCAGCGTGAGTGCTTCGCCCTGCCGGCTGCCCTGCTTGCGGAAGAGGTCGAGCGCCTGGTTGTACGATTCGAGCGCCTTCTGCTTTTGCCCGACGAGCCCATATGCCGCGCCAATGTCGTCGAGCACCAGCGCTTCGCCGCCGTCATTGAACGAGCGAAACAAGGGCAGCGCCTGATTGAAATACTCAAGAGCCTGCTTTCCGTCGCCCTCGTCAGAGTAGGTTCTGCCCAGGTTGTCGAGCGTGCCGGCCTCGCCCAGGCGATTGGCGACGCTCATGAAGCTCGCCATGGCCTGGCTTTGCTGCGGGGCTGTCGTGGGCGAATTCGTCGTTGCACCCGGCGCGGCGCCCGCCGCCGGCGCATTGCCGCCTGCGGCTTGGGCGTCAATCGTGTGCCAGATCGTCAGCGCCTGGTTGAGGACCTTGAGCGCGTCGTCGTGCCGGCCCAGATCGTTATAGACCTTGCCGGTGTAGCTGAGCGTGGCGGCTTCGCCGGTGGCATTGTTCAGCGCCCGCCACATGGGCAGCGCCTGATTGAAAGCGGCGAGGGCCTGGTCGGGTTCGCCCATGTCGGTGTAAATGCGGCCCATGGTGTCGAGGGTGGTGGCCTGGCCCAGCAGGCTGGAATACTTTTGTTCGATGGGCAATGCTTCGTTCAGACAGGTGAGCCCTTTCTGCATCTGCCCCGTCATGCGATAGAGATTGCCCAGCACATTCAGCTCGGTGAGCACAGTGTGGGTGTTCTTCTGCGAGCGTGCCTGCGCCAGGTTTTTTTCGTGCTGGTCGATCGCGGTCTGGAGCGCAGTTTGCGGGGATGTGGGCGCGGCCGGCCCGGGCGCGGTGCTTTGCGCGAGAGCGGTGAGCGGGATCAGCGCGAGGCTCAGTGCGGCCAGCAGCCGGATTGTGCGCACGGGCTTCATAGCGCGATTCTCGCCATCGCGGTCAGGGCTTTGCGTTCGCCGTGCCTGCGGGGGCAGGCCTCAAGGCGAAATCCGCATCCGAGGAACTGCGATCCATGACGGGATCCTGATGCATGCCCTTGGCGGCCACGCTTTGCGACACCTGCTGCTCCACCGACG
>JASHYS010000335.1 GCA_030042915.1 Acidobacteriaceae bacterium | reverse complement strand
GCCCGCTGAGCTGCTGGTGCACCTGAACGAGCGCCTGATTGGCCGCGTGAAGGATGAGTTTGCGACCGCGCTGGCGGCGCGTATAGAGCCCGATGGCGCTGTGCGCCTTGCCAATGCCGGCCACCTGGCCCCTTATCTGGAGGGCAACGAAGTTGAAGTGGAGGGCGCGCTGCCACTGGGTTTAAGGAGCGGAACGCTCTATGAGACGATCCGCTTTACATTGCCGGCGGGAAGCCGGCTGACGTTCTACTCCGATGGCATTGTGGAGGCGCGCAATCACAAAGGCGAGCTGTTCGGGTTCGAGCGCAGCGGCGCGATTTCCACCGAGCCGGTTGCGGCCATTATCGAAGCGGCCAAACAGTTCGGTCAGCAGGACGATATGACGGTGATCGCGATTACGCGGGAGGCGGTGACCGTGCGTGGCTTGAAGCGGGCGGAAAAGGTGGAATTCGAAGAACCGGCGCTGGCGAGCTAGGCAGTCGCGGTCCTGGCAACGGCTTCGAGACCGCGGGCTTCAATCTCGAATTCGCGCATTTTATATTTCTGGATCTTGCCTGAGAGCGTGGCGGGAAATTCCGTGACAAAGCGCACGTGCGCCGGAACCTTGTAGTAGGCGATCTGGCCGTCGCAGAAGGCGCGCATCTCCTCCTCCGTGACTTCGGAGCCGGGCCGCAGGCGAATCCACGCGACGACGATCTCACCCAGGCGGGCGTCGGGAATACCAATGACCTGAGCCTCGGCGACCTTGGGACAGGTGTAGAGGAACTCCTCCACTTCGCGCGGGTAGATGTTTTCACCGCCGCGAATGATGACGTCGCGCGAGCGGCCCGTGATGTGGATGCAGCCGTCTTCGCGCATGACCCCCAAGTCTCCGGTCCGCAGCCATCCGTCGGGCTGGATGACCTGCGCCGTGCCATCGGGATCGCCGTCGTAGCCCTTCATCAACGCGTACCCGCGTACGCACACCTCGCCCTGCTGGCCACGAGGCAGCGTTTCGCGCGCAGCGATACCGGGTTCGGACTGCGCCTCGAGCGAGGCGATCTTGATTTCGGTTTGAGGCATAGCGCGGCCTACGGTGTTCACGCGCACCTCAAGCGAGTCGCCGGCGTCGCTCATGGTGACGACGGGTGAGGTTTCGGTTTGCCCGTAGGCGATCACCAGTTCGCGGATGTGCATCTCTTCGAGAACGCGCTTCATCAGTTCGACGGGGCAGGGGGCGCCGCTCATCATGCCCGTGCGCAGGCTGGTGGTGTCGAAGCTCTTGAAGTCGTCGAGGGCAAATTCCGCCACGTACATGGCGGGCACGCCATAAACGCTGGTAGCGCGCTCATCGTGCACCGCGCGCAGCGTGGCGCGGGCGTCGAAGGTCCAGTTGGGAAGAATGATGGCTGCGCCGGAATTGACTGCGCTCATGGTGCCGATGACGCATCCATAGCAATGGAAGAGCGGCACCGGAACGACGATCTTGTCGTGCTCAGAATAGTGAAAGCCTGCGGCCAGAAACTGCCCGTTGTTGACCACGTTGTGGTGGGTGAGCATCACGCCTTTGGGCAGGCCGGTGGTGCCACTGGTGTATTGGATGTTGGCCACGTCGTTGACCGCGACGTGGTCCGGCAGGCGGCCTTCAGCGTCGAGCAAAGCAGGCCACTCGGGAGAGTCGAAATAGATGATGTGTTGGAGCGCCAGGTCGAGGCCGTGGCGCGCGCGGCCCAGGATCTCCTCGTAGTCGGCACGCTTGTCCTTGTGCCAGAGGAAGAGCGCTTTCATGTGCGAGCGGGTGAGCGTGAACTGCAACTCGTGCGACCGATATGCGGGATTCACATTGACCAGCGCGGCGCCGGCGCGCGCACATCCCATGTGCATCATGATCCACTCAGCGCAGTTGGTTGACCATAAGCCCACGCGGTCGCCGTGGCGGATGCCGAGGGACCAGAGCCCACGGGCCACGCAGTCGGCCTGGGCGCTCAGTTGGGCCCAGGTGAGACGGCGATCCTGGTGGCGCGAGGCTACGGCCAGACGGTCAGGGAAGCGATCCGCAGTGCGGTGCAGCAAGTCACCGATGGTCAATTCGAGCAGCGGCTTGGCCGGCCCCTGCGCGTAGCTGTGGGAGCAGATTTGCTCTTCAACTGGCATGGTTCTGCCTCAAGTTGGGGTAATGAGGCAGTTTACGCCGCAGGTTCGGCGCGAAAGTGTGATCTGGCACACACGGCAACGGCTGAAGGCCGGGGAGCGCCAGCCGGCGCGGAATTCGGTATGATCGGTTCTATGAGCGCTCGAGCAGAGGCCACACGCGAACCGGCAGCCTTCAGGACCTACGATGGCAGGCTGGAGCCGATTGCCGCCAAGGTGCTGGCGCGGGAGCGGTTAGACGCGAGCGATGGCCTGGCGCTGTATGCGTCGCGCGATGTGCTGGCGGTGGGCTGGCTGGCCAACCACGTGCGCGAGCGCATGCACGGAGACGTGACCTACTTCAACGTGAATCGCCACATCAACCCCACCAACGTGTGTGTAGCGGCGTGCAAGCTGTGCGCGTTCGGGCGCAAGAAGGGCGATGCCGCGGGCTACACGATGGCCCTCGACGAGGCGTGGGAGACGGCGGCATCGGGGTATTCCGAGGCGGTGACGGAGTTTCATATCGTCGGCGGTCTGCATCCCGATCTGCCGCTGGAGTTCTTTCTGGACTTGATCCGCGGCCTCAAAGAGCGCTTTCCCAAGGTGCACATCAAGGCCTTCACCATGGTGGAGATCGCCTATCTGGCGCGGCGCGCCAAGCTGAGCGTGAAAGAGACGCTGGTGAAGCTGCGCGAGGCCGGAGTGGATTCCATGCCTGGTGGAGGCGCCGAGATTTTCGCGGCGCGCGTACGCTCGATCATCTGCGACCACAAGATCGACGGGGACGAGTGGCTGGAGACGGCGCGGACGGCGCATCAGCTGGGCTTCAAGTCGAATGCGACCATGCTTTATGGGCATATTGAGAACGACGAAGACCGCGTGGACCACCTGATAAAGCTGCGCGCGCTACAGGACGAGACGGGCGGCTTCCAGACGTTTATTCCGCTCGCGTTTCATCCGGCAAACACGCCGCTCGACCACCTGCCCGTGACGACGGGACTGACCGACATCCGCCAGGTTGCGGTAAGCCGGTTGCTGCTGGACAACTTTCCGCACATCAAGGCCTACTGGCAGATGATGACGCCCAAGATCGCGCAGATTGCGCTGCGCTTTGGGGCCGACGATCTCGATGGCACCGTGATCGAGGAGAAGATCTATCACGACGCCGGCGCCACTACGCCGCAGGGCCTAACACGCAAGGAGCTCTGCCGCCTGATCACCGAAGCGGGGCGGGTGCCGTTCGAGCGCGACACGCTGTACCGGGCAGTACAAAGGACCGAAGACAGCTTTGTGGTGAGCGTCTAGGGCGTCGTTGCTTACGGCAGCTCGCGCACCCAGATGTTGCGGAAGCTGAGGGGCTCACTTTTGTCGCCGTGGGCCTGCAGCTTGATCGGCGCTCCGTCGAACGCCTTATAGAACGGCTTACCGATGTAGAGCGTTTGCCCCTGCAACTGGAAATGGTTTTGCACCAGCACGCCGTTATAAAAAACCGTCACGTACGCGGGTGTTTTGAGTGATCCGTCGGTGTTGAAAACCGGCGCAGTCCAAACCACGTCGTAGCTCTGCCAGTCGCCGGGCTTTCGCGCCGCGTTCACCAGCGGTATCGACTGCTTGTAGATGCTGCCCACCATGCCGTTGACATAGGTGGGATTGTTGTACCCGTCCAGAACCTGCAGCTCGTAGCCGGCGTCGCCCGGACCCGTGGAG
>JASHYS010000334.1 GCA_030042915.1 Acidobacteriaceae bacterium | reverse complement strand
ACAGCCGACCCGCTCTTCGGCGCCATTCGATCGGGAGCCGTACACTCCGATCCTGACCTTGCCTTCGCCGCAGTCGCCGGGCGCATTGGCGGCGATCCAAACCAACTTGTTGAGGCCTACCGGCCGCAGTTGACCGAGCTCGACCGCGTGCTGGCCGGCTGCGGCCATCAGCCTGCGAATCCAAATCGCGCCTCGATCTTCGACATTCCCGTCAGTCTCAAGCCGGGCCCCGGCGACCTTCCTATAGCCACGCGCGGCCCGTTCTCCACCGCGGCAACGCTGATTGAGAATCTGCTGCTCGAATACACACAGGGCCTGAGTGACGCCGATACCGGTTGGGGATGCCTTGACGGCGCAACTTTGCGTTCCCTGATGCAACTCAACATCGCCGCCTGGGAATTTGCTTACCGCACGCCCGCCATCGCACGCATGTTCTCGTCCAATCTGCTTGACCACATTGAAAAGAGCATGGAGCAGAGCGTGACCGGCAAAGCGGTGCCGGGCGCGCTGGGCAAACCCGGCGACCGGCTTCTGGTGCTCGTGGGTCACGATTCGAATATCGCCACCATAGCCGGCATGCTGCATCTCGATTGGGCCATGGACGGCCGGATCGACGACACGCCCCCGGGTGGCGCGCTGGTTTTTGAGCTGTGGCGCTCGCGCGCCGATGGCAAGACCTTTGTGCGGACTGCGTACACCGCTCAGACGCTGGAACAGATGCGCAAAGCCGAACCGCTTACGACGGCCAATCCGCCCGCTGAGGCGCCCGTTTTTGTTCCCGCTTGCGGCCGCGTGGATGAGTCGTGCAGCTGGGAGGGCTTCAGCGCTGCCGCCAAACAGGCCATCGATCCCGCTTACCTTCCCGCCCGGCCGTAGAAGCGCCTGCGCGGGCCCGCATCACGATCTGGGGCGGCTTTTTCGCAAGGCTGGACCCCGCCTCAGCCTGGCTTCGAGAAATTCTGCCAGCGCCGTTGCGTTATTGAGTTCTTTTTCATGCGAACTGTAGACTAACGTAATCGTTCTCTTGGGTGCAGCCTCAATCAGCGGCTGCCATGCCTCGGGATTCGCCTTGAGTTCGGCAAAATAGCGGTTGCGAAACTCCTTCCATTTTGCCGGATCGTGGCCGTACCACTGCCTCAGTTCTGTGCTGGGCGCTGCATCCTTCAGCCAGGCGGAAACGGCCAACGCCGATTTTGTTACGCCACGCGGCCAGAGCCGATCAACAAGGAATCGCTCCCCGTCCGCACGGCTGGGCTTGTCGTAGGCACGCTTGGTTTGAATCATTGAAGTTCCTCCACCGCAACCGGCAAGTTCCTCGCACCAAGATTACGCCGCACGGCCGCAGCTACGCGATATCATCGTCATGCACGAAACTCGACTCCTACGAAACCGCCTAAAATCAGGAGCCAAATGAGCGCTCTTTTCAAATTCGCAGCATGGGCTTGCTTACTGCCGTCGTTGGCAGCTTTCGCGCAGCAGGACTACTTCAGCAATTGGCCCGCAGGACGCTCGCCGCAGGAAGTGGGCAAGGCCGTGGCCGAACATTTCGTGACCAGCCCGCACCAGCACAGCCCAGGCACCATCTTCTACGGCGAAGTAGGCACATGGTACGGCGCGCTCACCTTCGCAGATTTGACCCACGACACCGGCCTGCGCGACGAGCTGATCAGGAAATTCGATCCGCTGATGCCGGGCGGCGCCGAAGCGGCACTGGTTCCCAAACGCGATCACGTCGACGATTCGATTTTTGGCAGCGTGCCGTTGCAAATCTATATAGAGACCAAAGACAAAAAATATCTCGACTACGGCCTTTGGTATGCCGACCGGCAATGGGAGAATCCGCAGCCCGACGGATTGTCGCACGAGACGCGCTTCTGGATCGACGACATGTACATGCTGACGATCCTGCAGTTGCAGGCTTACCGAGCCACCGGCGACAAAAAATATCTTGACCGCGACGCCAACGAAATGGTGGCCTACCTCGACAAGCTGCAGCAGCCCAACGGCCTCTTCTACCATGCCGACGACGTGCCGTTTTTCTGGGGACGCGGCGACGGCTGGGTCGCCGCGGGCATGACCGAGATGTTGCGCGACCTGCCCGCCGATCATCCGCAGCGCGCGCGCATCATGGCGGGCTACAAACTGATGATGGCCGCGCTGCTCAAGTACCAGGACTCTGACGGCATGTGGCGCCAGCTTATCGATCACCCGGAGGCGTGGGAGGAGACCTCAAGCTCCGGCATGTTTACCTTCGCGCTCATCAGCGGCGTGAAAAACGGCTGGCTCGATGCGGCCACGTACGGTCCGGCCGCGCGCAAGGCATGGATCGCCCTCGCCGGCTTCATCGACCAGAACAACGACATGACCAGCATTTGCGAAGGGACCAACAAGAAGAACGATTTGGAATATTATCTCGAGCGCAAACGCCGAACCGGTGACTTCCACGGCCAGGAACCGGTGCTGTGGGCGGCGTCGGCGCTGCTGCGGTAACCAAGCGGCAGCTGTTGCGCTCTAGTTCCCTAGCTCAAACACTACGTTGATGTGCGTCATCACTTCGACTGGTTTGCCATTCAGCGTATAAGGCCGGTATTGCCATTGACGAACGGCCTCCAATGCCGCTGCCGATAGCGAAGAGTCGGGGCTGGACACGACTTCTGGATCGTGAACGCGGCCATCCTTGCCGATGACAGCTTTTACCACTACGGTGCCCATAATGTGCGCCGCTTTGGCATCGGGAGGGTAGACCGGCGGAACCCTATCGAGAAGCATTCCCGGTGTGATTCCAGCGCCAATCGGGATGGTTCTGACCTCCACAACCGGTTCCTTCGCGTCTGGCGACGGCGTGAAAGCTGCGTCGTCCGGCGCGACCTCTGCGTAGTCTTCCAGGTCTGCTTCCAGCTTCTTCTGTCCCAGGTACGCAATATCAATGTGCCCGGCAATGTTGTGATTCTGGAATTTCTGAACTTTGCTATAGGAATTGGTAATGGTGTGATTCATCAGCGTAGACACGAGAAAGGGAGCCTTGGGGTCGAAACAATACGCGGTCCCCACGCCGCGCAGAGGATTGCCCACTGCGTCCAGCCCCGTCTTCGACGAAACCACCGCGACGCATAGACTCTCGTTTCCCGCGTTGTCGAGGGTCACCAGCTTCAAGTGCCAGTCTCCGGTTTCATAGTCCCCTGCGCTGGGAAACGAAAAGAGAACCGCGCTGCTGAGTCGATGCTCCATGCTGGTCACGTCGTCGCCTGTAACGGACTTCAAAGTCTTGCCATCTGCGGTATGCCATTCGCTGGAAACATTGCTTCCCTTTGTCCAGGTCACCCGCGTCATCTTGCTTGTCGACCACCAATACTCGACCTTTCCTTCGCCGCTCACTCCGCCCTGTTCGTCGAGGAGCCGGTAGTGGTAGCTAAGGTGCCACGGTTTCGCGTTCTCCGCGTCGTACACATAAAACGGCGCCGCCAGGTCAAGAATCGTCTTGGGATCCTGAGGCAGAGCCTTCGGCGCATCGCTTTGCGCCAGGAGAAAGGCGTCCCAGAAAAGGATGATTGCAATCAGGGTGATTCTCATGCCGGAAGAATAGCATTGACGAACACCGCCAACGACGCTTGAGCGCTATAATTCCGGCCAGAGATCAAACTCATGTTCACGCAGCTTCACTGCGGCGGGCGCGCGCTGCCGGTGCTGTTCTTTGTTGCGCTGCCAGCGACGGGAGCCGTGCATCTGCGCGCGCAAGCCGGCGCGCCTGCAGTGCAAGATACGAGCGCGAAGGCTTCGGCCTTTGAGGTCGTTTCCATCAAGCCTGCGAACCCTGATGAGCACAGCTCGGGATGGAAGGATTTGCCCGACGGTCTTGACTTTACGAACGGATCACTCGTTTGGCTGATCTATGACGCTTACGGAATTTCGTCGGATGATCAGATTTCCGGGCTTCCGGAATGGGTAAAGACTGACCGCTACAACGTTTCGGCACGGGTTGACGAGCACACGGTCGAAGCCTGGAAGAAGCTCTCGGAACAAGATCGGCACAAGCAGCAGCAGCTGATGCTGCAGGCGGTGTTTGCCGACCGCTGCCGGCTCAAGCTGCGGCGCGAGATCAAAGAGCTGCCGGTCTATGACCTGGTGGTCGCCAAAGGCGGCCCTAGGATGAAAGAAGCGCCAGCGGATGAGAAAAACTCAGTTTCGCTGACAACGACCAGTGCGTTCAGCCCGACCGGGCTGGGCATTGAGTACACGATTGATGACTCCAGCCGCGCGGTCACGGCTCTGGGATTGGCGCAGTACTTGCCGCACTACGCAGGGCGCATCGTTGTCGACAAGACCGGCCTGGGCGACAAGAGATTCGACTTCGAGCTGAAGTGGTCTTCCAGTCAGGAAGCACCGGCGGATTCAGGCGGGACGGCTCCGTCGCTCTTCAAAGCAATCGAAGAGCTCGGGCTTAAACTCGAACCCGCCAAAGAGCCGGTTGATACCTTTGTCGTGGAGCACATAGAAAGGCCGTCGACGAATTAGCCGGATATCGGTGTTTGCGGAGTTGGATTCGCGGGCTAACCCCGCGAACACCGCTAACCCCGTGCTTTTTTCAATCCAGCCGCGTGAGATACGCTGCGCCCTCGCTGGGCTGCACGTGGCGCGCGATGTACTCGGCCGTGGCGCGATCGTCGCCCTGCGGCCGGATGCGCACCCAGAAGCTGTTCTCGCCGGGAAACTCGATCACGCTCGAGCCCGGATAAAGCAGGAGCAGACGTTGCTTCAGGTCGATGGCATCGGTTTCGTCGTGGAATGCGCCAATCTGCACGCACCAGCGCCCGCCGATATCGATGGGCTTGGGCGTCTCGTACACGTCCATGCGCACCAGCGCCAGGCCGGCGCCGTATACGCCGGTGGCCTTGGCCGAAGCAATGGTCAAGTCGATCATTCTGCCTTCGACAAACGGCCCGCGATCGCTGATGCGCATGGCGCTCGACTGGCCTGTCTTCAGGTTCGTGACCACCACCAGAGATCCCATGGGCAGGGTGCGATTGGCCGCCGTCATGGCGTTGTCGTCGAACACCTGGCCGTTGGCGGCGCGGCGCCCTTTGTAGGGCGCGGTGTACCAGGTGGCGTAGCCGGTTTCGCTCAGGATGGGCGTGTGCGAGGCTACGAATTCGAGGTCGTCTTCACTGACCCCTCCGGGCGGAACCGGCGTGACGGGGATGCGCGCCGAGCCGGTTGGCGGCGTGGGCGTGGGCGCCGCAGAAGCAGGCGGCGAGGCCGTCGCAACTTCCGGCGGATAGGCCTGCGGAGGCGGAGCCTGGGCCGTGTTTTGCCGGTGGTGGCACCCGCTTGCGCCCAGCAGAAGCAATCCCAGGCCAAGCACGCAGGCCAGGCGCGCCACGCACGCCTCACGCAAAACCGCTGCGCTCAACGTGGCGGGTCCTTTGGCCCGCTTTGCGGCGGGTTCTGTGGCTGGCCTCCGGCGCGGCTGCTTTGCTCGAACCGGTCGGCAAGGCTGCGCAGGGTGTCGGATGCCATGCGCATGGCCGAGATGGACTCACGGCGCACCTGCGGAATCACAGCGTCGTTCATGTAGGCGATGGCGTGGCGCAGTTCGATCTCAATCAGCTCGATGGCTTCTTCAATGCGCTGGCCCACTCCGCGCGCGCCCCAACCTGGTGGATAGTTTGTGCTCATGGCAAGTAATCTTTCCTGGTAACAGCCGATAGATAACCTGTTCAAAGTCTGCGCGACGCCTGCGGCCGCGTCAATCTCCGGCGGCAAGCCGGGGAATCGCGAAAATTACTATTGACGCGAGCACCGCCATTTCGCATGATGAGCGTAGAGGTTATCCCCCCAACCAAAATCTCGAATCGGTCCTGGCAATTCGCGGTCATTGCTCCCCAAATGGCGCCGCGTGGATTCTCTTTGCCGTAAGGCTCTTTTCGATGGCTCCCGCTCGTTCGAGGCCATCATGTCGTTTGACGTTCCCCGCTGCAGACGGGTTTTGCTCGGGCGCAGGGTCATAGAGCAGCTTTGAGGCAAGCGAGGTCACGGTTGTGAAAAGCCACGCCATATCCTACAAGACTCTAAGATGCAGCTTCGGTGTCCGGTCAGGGCGCGCGATTCGGGCTTTCGATTCGGGTCTGATCCTTGCCATTACTTTGGCAGCAGCCGGAAGGGCACCCGCGCAGACGCAGCCAACGCCTCCCGGGACGGAAGAATCCGCGCCGCCCGCAACGGCGCAGACTGCAACTCCGCCGGCGCAAGCGCTTGCCTCGCCAGCCACGCCCGCCTCACCGGCTGCACCGGCCTCGACAGCCACGCCGGCTTCACCGGCTACAGCTTCACCCGCCACACTCGCCTCACCGGCTGCGCCGGCCGTGACTCCGGCGCTGACTTCGACGCCCAAGAAAGCGGCCACTGAAAAGCCGGTGACCCCTTGCGATTTGAAGAACACCGGCGCTTCCATGGCCGACACCGGCGGGTTGCGTGCCGTGGCCGTTCTCGGCGTAGGCGAGACCGAACGCAGCGCGGGATCTTCCCCGGTGATGACCACGGTCTGCAGCCGCTTTGAGGCCGTCGACTGGTACGACCGCTTCGTTACCGGCCCCGAGGTGATGCGCTTCTCGCCCCAGCAGAAGCTGGTTCTCGCCCTGAATAATCTCATCAACCCATTCAATCTGGGGACCATCGCCGGCGAGGCGGGCTACCAGATCGCAGCCAACTCGCACACTGATTACGGCCCGGGCATCAAGGGGTGGGCCAAGCTGACGGGCACCAACTTCACGCAGGACATGACCGACCAGTTCTTCGGCACGTTCCTGATTCCCTCCATCACCCGCACTGACCCGCATTACCATCGGCGGCCCGATCTCAGCATCCCGCGGCGGATATGGCATTGCATCGATCAGATCGTGTGGCAACGTGACGACAGCGGCGGCCACAACCTCAACTACTCTCAGCTCGTGGCTCCCATCATCGATATTTCCATTTCGAACCTCTACGTTCCCGGCCAGGAGACGCATTTCGCCGCCGACAACGAGCGTTACTGGGTGGGACTGGCCACCGCGCCCATTGATAACTTCATCACCGAGTTTGTGCCCAGCATCGCCAGCCACATTCACACGCACGTGATCTTCGTGCAGCGCGTCATCAACCAGGTGGCCGTGAATCCGCCGTAGTCCGCGCCCCGCTGCGGACGTTCGCCGGATACGGCTGCGGCCCGCGAGCGACCTTTTGCCTCAGACCTGCGTCCTAACCGGCAGGACGGCTGCGTCCTCGTGCAGCCGATTGTCGAGCGAATGCTCGCCGATCGGATGCGCCCGGTCAAA
>JASHYS010000333.1 GCA_030042915.1 Acidobacteriaceae bacterium | reverse complement strand
CCAGTGTACTTTCTGCGGTCGCTGCGTTGAAGGCTGCATCGACCACGCGCTGAAAGAAGGGCGCGCGGAGCACGCGCTCAGCCAGCAGCAGGACACGCCGCCCATTTATCTGGCGCAGGGCGCACTCAAAAAGTCCTACACCGTGGCGAGGCGGCCGCCCACAGCGCGTCCCACAGCCGCGTCGGCGTCCTCGCCCGTAACGCCGGTCTCCAGACCGGCTGTCCTTGCGGCTTCCAAGCCGCAAGATGGAGACGCACCATGATCCCCCTCGACACCATTCGCGAAAAGCTGGGAATTGCTGAGCCGTGGGTTGCCAGCCACGGTGCGTACTGGCTCAACGCCGGCGATTCGACTGTGCGCGATGTGGCGCGCGCCATGAACGACGCCGCCGCGCGCTTTGTCACCATCACCGCCTACGAGTTGCCCGCCAGCCAAGGCTTCCGTCTGGAATACCACTGGGATCTCGAAGGCCAGTTGCTCGGCGTCGCGTTTCAGATTGCCGGCGACACCATCGAGAGCATCTACGACTTGTGCGAGGCCGCCGACTGGATCGAGCGCGAGGTGCACGAGGGATTCGCCGTGGTCTTCACCGGGCGCGACTACGAGCCGCTGCTGCTGCGCAAGGGCGACGCACCAGGCGTGAACCTGCGCGAAACAGCGCCCAACAAGCCCGCATCCGCCGCACCGGGTCACGAGGAGGTCGCGAAATGAGCTACAAGATTCCCATGGGCCCCTACCACCCTGGCCTCGAAGAACCCTACAAACTCGAGATGACCTGCGAAGGCGAGACGGTTCAGGACGCGGAGCTGAAGATCGGCTTCAATTTTCGCGGCATCGAGCACCTGGCCGAGACACGCAATTACATCCAGGTGATCGCGCTCATGGAGCGCGTGTGCGGCATCTGTTCGTTCATCCACACCCTCACGCTGTGCCAGGCCATGGAGCAACTGGCGGGCGTTGAGCCGCCGCCGCGCGCCCGATATATTCGCGTAGTGATGGCGGAGCTGGAGCGGCTGCACTCGCACGTGCTGTGGGCGGGCATTGCCGCCAAGCTGATGGGCTTCAAAACCATGTTCATGACCTGTTTTGCGCTGCGCGAGAAGGTGATGGACGTTTTGCAGGCCATCTCCGGCAACCGCGTGAACTACTCGATGAACTGCCTGGGCGGCGTCAATCGCGACGTTGAAGATGCGCCGGCGATTGCGGGCATGGTCGACGATCTGGAGCGCGAGATGATGCGCACCATCATTCCCATCTTCACCACTAGCTCGACGGCGCGTTCGCGCTGCGCGGGCATTGGCGTGCTCACCCACGACAAGGCTGTCTCCTGTGCAGTGGTCGGCCCCACGGCTCGTGCATCAGGCGTCGCTCAGGATCTGCGTCGCGACGCGCCTTACGCGGCCTATGCCGAGCTGGATTTTCAGGTTCCGGTGGAGAAGGCCGGCGACGTGCGCGCGCGGCTTTTCGTCCGCGCTCTCGAAATCATCGAGAGCTGCCGCATTCTTCGCCAGGCACTCAACAACATGCCGCTCGGCGAAATCTCGCTGAACATTGACAAGCCCGCTTTTCAAGCCGGAACGGCCGTGAGCCGCGTTGAAGCGCCTCGCGGCGAAGTGATGTACAGCGTGACGTGGAAGGAGAACTCGCGCAACCCGGCCCGTGTGCACGTGCGCACGCCCACCTATGCCAACATGCCAGCCGTGCGCTGGATGGTGCGCGGCGCGCGCCTGGCCGACACACCGCTCATCCAGGCTTCCATCGATCCGTGCTACTCGTGCACCGACAGGTAGAAACCGGCCGAGTCAGCAGTGTGAGCGGCGATAGCGGAGTTAGGCAGACCGCAGCGCGGGCAATGCGGCCGGTTGGGAAATCCGGCACGAGACTCATCATTGAGGTTTCGCCGGTTCCCGTCCTTACGTGCGCCACGAAACGGTTAGGGTCGCCAGTCCGCGCGCGAGTTCGCCATCTCCGCTATCTCCGCTGCCTTCTCCTACTTCTTGCTCTCCGCGCTCACGTTGTGGCTCTGCGCAATCTGCTCAAGAATCTGCAGGTGCTGGCTAAGCACCGGCTCATCCATTTTGGCCAATTGCTGCACGGTGGGATCCTGCGACGATTCTGACTCGCTCTTGAAGCTCTTCAGGTCATCCTGCTGGTCTTTCAGCATGGCCCGGATGAATGCCGCATCGAAATCGGCGCCCGACAGCGATTGCATCTTCTCAATCTCCTGCCGGTCCTTCTTCGATGGCTGCTTGGGCTCATCGACCCCCAGCTTCTTGGCCACCGGTGTGATCTGGTCGGTCAGTTGCTCATGGATCTGGGCCATCTTTTCGCCGAATTGCTTCACGTCTTCGCTTTGTGACTTCTGCACGGCCAGCTGCCCCATCTGTTCCTGGGCCAGATCGTCTTCAAGCGTTTTGTGCAGGAACTCCATGTCTCCAAATGATTGCGATGCATGGCCGGGTGTTGTCTGCATGGGCATGGTGGGCTGGGTTTGGCTCGGCGGCGTGGGAGCCTGGTTCCCCGGGTCTTGCATACCCCCGCCCGGCGGCTGTTGCGCAAGGGCGAGCGTACCTGCCAGTAAGACCGCCGCAGCCAGTGATAAATCTCTCTTAAACCACTTCATTTGTCTTTCCTCCTTTCTCCCTGAAAAGAATGGGATTCCGCATCTAAACAGGTGCGGGCTCTTGCTGCTTGCGCGTCTTTC
>JASHYS010000030.1 GCA_030042915.1 Acidobacteriaceae bacterium | reverse complement strand
CGGCCGTTTGATTCTTCCTTTGCTCGGGCTGGTGCTGGCTGCGGCCGTCGGGCCGCTGCCTGTCATCGCGCAAACTCCCAACCAGGCTGCCGGCGCTGCGTCTCAAACGCAGGCGCCTGTCGACGACCCCTCGCTTGAAAAGCTTCCGCCGGTTGCATTGCTGCCGGCCGAGTCGTGCCAGGTAAGAAACACGGGCGCCTCCATCGCTGCAACCGGCTCCATGCGCGCCTTCGCGGTTTTGCAATTGAACGGCATTCCACCCAACGCCGGCGCCGGCCCGGTGATCAGCAGGGTGTGCATGCCTCACTTGCCCATGATCAACTGGTACGCCCGCTTCCTCACCGGTCCCGAAGTCAAACCCATGACCCCCGATGAAAAAGCCTGGCTGGCTGTGCACAACCTGCTCGACCCCTTCAACCTGATCACGATTACGGGCGAGGCTGCGATCTCTGTGGCCGCCAACTCCCACTCGCCCTACGGCCCGGGCTTTCCCGGGTGGGGCCGCTACGTGGGCGTCAGCTTTACCCAGGACATGACCGGCGAATTCTTCGGAACTTATCTCATTCCCTCGCTGGTTCATCAGGACCCGCACTACCATCGCGAGCCGGGCGCGCCCATCAGGCACCGCATTCTTCACGCCGCACTGCAGGTTTTGTGGACGCAGGGCGACGACGGCCGCGGCATGGTGAACTGGGCGAATATCGGCGGCTTTGCCATCGACGGGGAGATCAGCAACCTCTACGTTCCGGGCCAGGCGACCCGCGGCTCAGCCACGGCCTCGCGCTACTTCACCGGTCTGGCCACGGCGCCCATTGACAACTACGTCACCGAATTCCTGCCCGACGTGGCCCGCCACATCCACATTCAGGTCGTCGTGATCCAGCGCGTGATCAACCAGGTGGCGCGCACCGACAGCACTGCGCCGTAGCCGCAACGGCACGCTGCGTCATGTGCGCCGATCGCTGCCTTCAATTTGCGGTTTTGTGGAATGCCTCGCCGTCGACCGTAATGTTGGTTTGATTTGTATAGATAACGCTCCAGCGAATATGCCCGGGCTGCAGCGGCATCGCGTAGGTGAGGGTCAGAATCCCGCCTTTTGCCGAGGCTTGCCACGTGCACTTACCGGAAAACTTCGCCTTCCCCTGAACCAGGAAGCCGCAGGTGCCGTTCTGCTCCACCACCAGCGTATTAATGTTGTTTACAGTGTTCCAGGTTCCGATGGGCGCGGGCGCGTTTTGCGCTCGGGCCACGCAGCCGAACACCAGGAACACCAACGCCGGGCCGACAACTCTCAAACCGACAGACTTCGCGACGCTGATCATTCTTGCTCAAAGCCTCCTGTAGGGATAATTTACGGTCAATTTAAGCCGAGTGGCTCAGCGTTTAGCAAGGGAATTCTCGCGGCGGGCGTCTGCATGTTGCTCCCCGACCCCCGGACCAGGAGCGCGGACGCGCATCTTCGCTCTAACGCCCGCCGCATCTATCACTTGGCGTTCCACGCCCCGCTCACCACCCCGGATTCCCCATCCAGCCCCCGATTCCGCCATTCGCTGCACCCCGCTTGGAGGTTGACGGCCCCTCCGGATTACCCTCGTAATGACCTTTTGTACCTCGCGGTTGCCCCATGAAAACGCGAGGCTTTCACCCGGGCAAGTCATTGGTTCCCCGGGGCATCAAAACCAGCAGAGGAGAGAAACACAAATCATGTCTAAAGCTGTTAAATACGTTGAGAAAGCCGCCGTCTACGCGGCTCAGGGAGCGTGGGTCGTATTCGAGAGGCTGAACCGCATCAGCCCCAATCCCGGGTTTACCCCCAAGTGGAGCGACAAGCCCCTCCAGAAGAGCTGGCAGAAGGAAAAGCCGCCCCTCGGCTGGCCCCGCACCACCGACTCGCTCTGCCCCAAGTGCGTGCCCGAGATTCGCAAGCAGATTCTCGACGGCAAGCTGCCCCACGAGGTCCTGCTCAACGAAAAGGTGGGCGAAATCAAGGCCCAGATCATCCAGCGCGACGGCAAAATCCTGATGGTCAAGGATTGCCCCAAGCACGGCCACTTTGAAGACGTGATGTCGATCGATCCGGCCTTCTTCAAGCATCTTGAAGAAAGCTTCCCCGGCCGCGACATCCGCGCCCATGGCGCCGGCGACAAGAATCTCCATCACCACGGCACGTCCACCGTCACTCATGGCCGCGGATCGGTGCTCACCATCGACCTGACCAACCGCTGCAACATGATGTGCGATCCCTGCTTCATGGACGCCAACCAAGTTGGCTTCGTCCACGAGCTCACCTGGGACGAAATCAAGCAGATGCTCGACAACGCCATCACCATGAAGCCCAAGCGCCAGATGAGCGTGCAGTTCTCAGGCGGCGAGCCCACGCTGTCGCCTTACTTCCTCGACGCCATCGCCTACTCGCGCAAGGTGGGCTACAACTCCGTGCAGGCTGCGTCGAACGGCATTGAATTCGCCAAGTCGAAGGAGCTGTGCCGCGCCGCCGCCGAAGCCGGCTTGCGCTACGTCTATCTCCAGTTCGACGGCATCGGCAACGCCGCCAACTCGCATCGCAAGGTGGGCAACCTCTTCGATGTGAAGCTGCAGGCCATCAACAATCTGCACGAGGCCGGCGTCGAGATCGTGCCCGTCACCACCATCGTGAATGGCATCAACAACGAGCAGGTGGGCCGCATCATCGAGTTCGCTCTCGACAATCCCAAAAAGATCAGCTTCCTCTCTTTCCAGCCGGTCAGCTTTACCGGCCGCGACGAAGAGATCACCGACGAGCGTCGCGTGGCCCAGCGTTACACCCTTTCGCACATGGCCCACGACATCAAGGACCAGTGCGGATTCGGCGTGCCGGAGCGCGACTGGTTCCCCATCAGCTTTATGAGCACCTTCTCCGATTGGGCCGACCTGGTGCACGGGCCCAGCGCCGAGTGGGGACAGCTCTCCTGCGGCTGCCATCCCAACTGCGG
>JASHYS010000332.1 GCA_030042915.1 Acidobacteriaceae bacterium | reverse complement strand
GGCCGCACATGGTAGCCGGTGTTGGCCACCATCTGCGCGATCGTGGTCTTCATGGTGTCCACGATCTTCATTGAGGTGGTGACGGTCACCGAGTTGCCGCCCGTCGCGATCTGCGCCGCGCAGCCCATGTATTGTGTGGTCGTGGGCGAGGCCAGGCTGGTGTCGTTGCCCTGCCACAGGGCCACGTCGTGCGCCACCATTACGCCGCTCACCGTATCCACCAGGTCTTTGGCCTGCAAATACGCAAACTGCTTTTGCTGGTCGCCCAATTCGATATCGAAGAGGTTGTAGTTGATCTGCGCCACAATCGCTTTCAGCGGCACGCTCAGTTCGGTGCGCGACGGGCTCACCGTCGCGGGGCTGATGCTGCGCGGATTCACAAATCCCGCCGTGCCCGGATTGGGAATGGCCGTCTCTTCAAAGAACCGCGACGGATGTCCGGTTGCTGGAACCTGCTTGATGCGCTGTCCAAATGGACTGGAGCGCCGGCAAATGTCGAAAATCTCGGTTTGATACAGCGGAACTTCGATAGCGCCCGGCCCGATGTAATCCGCTGCCGCGTGAATATCTGCAAAGGTTGCGTTCATAGCTCTCTCCGCCCCCTCCATGGGGCCGTGTTCAGCCGCTAGCTTCTGCTCCTAGCTGCTAGCTTGTTAGGTTTCACATCCGCAGGAGCGTTCCTCGCAAAACTACCCGCGCGCAAGGAGCGCTTTCCGCAGAGCTTCGTCAGTTGTCGGCGTAGCTAGTAGCTGATAGCTAGTAGCTGGAAGCTGCACTTACGAAATCGCTCCGGCGCGCAGCAGTTGCGTCTTCACCGCGATGCGCTGTTCCAGGCTCAGGCCCGACAACGCCGCATCCAGAGTGCGCACGTCCACCGGACCGTCGCCGATGCCGTGCTTTGACAGCAGCTCGGCCGTCGCCGCCGGCATGGTTCTGCGCAGCGGGTTCAACGCATTCTGTGCCCCTGCCGCCTTTAACTCGGCCAGCTCCCGTTCGGCTACGGCCAGCTTTTCGGCCAGTTCGTTCTCGCGCCGGCTTTGCTCCACCGTCGCTGTAATCCTCTCCACCTCGCCCGAGAGTTCGCCCTGCCGCTCTTCCAGCCGGCTAAGCGTCTTCTCGAGTTGAGCGGCAGCGGCCTCAAGCCGCTCTGCAATGCCCTTCTCGTCGTTCTCCATGTCCTTCCTTTCTCCAACCATCGTGATCGGCTGTCGACGATCAGCTCGTTTGCGCGGCTGAGCCTGCCGCTAACAGAAGAGGCTCCGCTTTGCGGAGCCTCTTCGCTCACTCGCTAACCTGCTAACTCGCTGAATCGCTCCCTTCCTAACTCCGCTGCATCCTGAAACTCGTTCCCCGGTAGGCCGCCTTCTCTCTCAGCAAAATCGCTGCGCCGGTAAACGTCACTCGCGTCAGCTTCCACACCTCGGCCCTCATGTCCTCGACGCGCGCGTCGGCCAGCTCATAGCTCATGCCCATCGCCTCCGGCGCGTGCGCCGCAATGGCCGCGGCCACCTCCGGAAAGTCGCGCGCGTACAGATACCCGCGCACCACAAGCCGCTCACCCTTCACATCCGCCTCGGTCAGCAGCCCGATCTTGCGGCGCGCGTCGTGCCCATCCCAGCCGGGCCGGTAATCCACCGCCATGCCCAGCAGCGAGGGCAGCCCCTTCTCGGCTGCTTCGCGCGTCAGCATCACGCGGTGTCCGCGCGCTCCTGCCGGCGCCCGGTCGCTGGCTGCGTTCACCACCGTCAACACGCCCTCAAACGGCACCCGGTTGGGATGCTTCTCCACATGAGGAATCTCTACTGCCATCGCTTCCAATCGCATCGTCGCTCCACAAATTGCAGCTTCTAGCTGCCAGCTTCTTGTCACTAGCCTTTCCGTACACCCGCCTTCACCACCGGCTTCTTGCCGCCGTGATAAGCAGGCATTGATCCCTGAACCCGAACCAGCACCAAAAGGCTGGAAGCTAGGAGCTGGAAGCTAGTGGCTGCCTTTCCGTTTCCATCGGCGCCAGCCCGCGCATGGCCCGCACCTCGTTCACCGTCAGCACGCCGGCCTGCAACAGTTGCACCTGCACCTGCAGTTCGGTCTCCTCGTCGCGCGCGCTCAGCTCGTTGAACACAAACTCGAACTCGCGCCACCCGATGCACTTGCCGAACAGGTCGCGCGTGATGTGCTGCGCCAGCAGCATGGCCAGGGGCGAGATGGCTCCGCGAAATGCCTCGTCGGCCATCTCCGACGCGGTCGACTGGTTCACGTCCGCCTCCAGGCCCAGCATCAGCGGCGGCAGCCCGAAGGCATTGGCCACCATCCGAATCAAAAACTCCTGCCACGCCAGCCGCAGGTCCGCGTCGGTGCCTTGCGCAAAGCGCAACACCTCCGGTTTCTGCTCGCTCGAGAGCAGCGGCACGCGGCCCGTACCCTCAATTTCGTCCTGCCACCAGCGGATCAGCCGGTCGTGCTGCGCGGGCGTGGCCTCGTTCAGCCACAGCGCGTACTGGGCCACCGAGTTTGCCGCCAGCTTGCCCGCAAACCGATGCGCGCTCAGGAACTGGTTCACCGTCTCGAACGCCACCTCCAGCGGTCCCAACCCAAAAGGAGTGAAGCTCCGCGGATTCATGCGGACATACATCAACTGGCGGTCCAGCAGTTCCACCGCGCCCGACTCCAATTGCCCCGGCATCACCTGCGCGTAGCGGGGCGCATCCTCGTCGCCATCCCACTTGGCGTTAATCCGAATCGACGCTCCATCCACTGGCCACAGCATGGCTGGCCGCTCCGCGTCGCCGGTCGCTTCCATCTCCACGGCCCCGTATCCGCCCGTCAGCGCGTCTTCGATCACCTGCTCCATCAGCGTGCGAAAACTGTCGGCCGGGTTCGGCTCCTCCAGCGAGCGGCGCAGAGCCCG
>JASHYS010000331.1 GCA_030042915.1 Acidobacteriaceae bacterium | reverse complement strand
TGCGCCGACCACAGCGGGCCGTCGATGCGCGCGCCCTGGCATTCGAGCTCGGTGGCCAGGCCGCCGTCGAGGACGCGGACGCCGTCGAGGATTGGGTCGTGCCGCGGGGAGTTGTCTGCGATTTTGCTCATCGAATTGGTGAAGCTCCTGCTGCGAAGGTGAACTCGTCGAACGGCAACCGCAGGTCCTTCGACTCCGGTCGCCGCGGCGACCTCCGCTCAGGATGACAGGCAAAGTGTTGGGCAACAGCCAGAAAGAAGCCGCAAGAGAGCCAGCAGCCCATAGCTGCATCTACACCTTCTGCGTCTTCTCGACTTTGCGGACGCCGCTCACCTTGCGCAGGCCGAGCACCAGGCGATTCAGGTGGCGCACGTCTTCGGCTTCGACAACGAACTCGATGATGGCTTCGCCCTCTTCGTCGCGCTTGAGGTCAACAGCGCGGATATCGGTGTTCTCGTCGGAGATGACGGCGGTGAGCTCCTTCAGCATGCCGGTGCGGTCGTCGCAAAAAACGATGATCTTGACGGGGTAGCGGGGCGCCTGGCCGGTGGCGCCGCCGGGCACGCGCGACCACTCCACGTTGATGCGGCGATCGCTTTCGTAGAGCAGGTTCTGCACATTGGGGCAATTGCGCGCATGCACCGCCACGCCTTTGCCCCTGGTGACGTAGCCGACAATCTCTTCGCCGCGGATAGGATTGCAACATCGCGCGCGGTAGACGAGGAGATCGTTCTGACCCTCAACCTGCAGCGACTCCGAGCCGGCGATTTGCATCTTGCGCGCCGCGTCGGAGGCTTCGCCCGGCTTGGCCGGCGCACCCGGCTCGGCTTCGGGCTTGGCGAATCCCGGCGCGAGCTTGCCCAGCACCTGGTGCGCGGTGTGCTTGCCCTGGCCCAGCATGGCCAGCAGGTCAGCACCCGTGGCCGCGCCGAACTCCTGCGAGACGCGCCCCAGATCCTGGTCGTCGATCTGCGTCATGGGCACCTTGAACCGGCGCGCTTCGCGCTCCAGCAGCTTGCGGCCGATCTCCACCGCGCGCAGGCGCTGGTCTTCGTTGAGCCAGTGCTTGATCTTGTTGCGCGCACGCGGGCTTTTGACAAAGGTGAGCCAGTCGCGGCTGGGCTTGTGATCCTTCTGGGTGACGATTTCGACGATGTCGCCGGTGCGCAGCTTGGTGCGCAGCGGCACCATGCGCCCGTTGATCTTGGCTCCCACGCAGGTGTGGCCCACTTCGGTATGGATGGTGTAGGCGAAGTCGACCGGCGTTGCGCCGGCAGGAACCACAACCACTTTTCCCTTGGGCGTGAAGGTGTAGACCTCGTCGGGATAGAGGTCCATCTTCAGGCTGGAGAGGAATTCGTTGGGATCCGTCATCTCCTTCTGCCATTCCACAAGCTGGCGGATCCAGTTCAAGCGCTCTTCGTCACGGGCTGTGATGGTGCCGCCACCCGCTTTATATTTCCAATGCGCGGCGATGCCTTCTTCGGCGATGCGGTGCATATCCTCGGTACGAATTTGCACTTCGAACTGGTGGCCGCCGGCACTCATCACGGTGGTGTGCAGGGATTGATAACGGTTGGCGCGGGGAATGGCGATGAAATCCTTGATGCGGCCCGGCACCGGCCGCCACAGTGTGTGGATGAGACCGAAGACCGCGTAGCACGAAGCCACGTCCTGGGTGATGACGCGCACGGCAAGCAGGTCGTACACCTGGTCGAAGGTAGCCTTGATGCGCTCGATCTTCTGGTGGATGGAATAGATGCGCTTGATGCGCCATTCCACGCGCGCCTGGATGCCGTTCTCGCGCAGTTGTTCCACCAGCGTGTCTTCAACGCCGCGCAGGAACTGTTCGCCCTCAGCGCGCCGCGCCTCAACCGCTGCAGCCACGTGCTCGTAGGCCACGGGATCGGTGTAGCGGAAGGCCAGGTCCTCAAGCTCGCCGCGCACCTTGCCCATGCCCAGACGGTGCGCGAGGGGAGCATAAATGTCGAGCGTTTCGCGCGAGATGGCCTCGCGCCGGTCGGGCGTCAAAAATTCCAGGGTGCGCATGTTGTGCAGCCGGTCGGCGAGCTTGATGAGCACCACGCGGACGTCGCTGACCATGGCCAGCAGCATTTTGCGCACGTTTTCTGCCTGGCGGTCCTCGCGGTTCGCAAACTGGATCTTCTCGATTTTGGTGACACCTTCGACGATGTGGGCCACCTGGTCGCCAAAGCGCTCGGCAATCTCCTGGCTGGTGGCGGGGGTGTCTTCGACGGCGTCGTGGAGCAGGGCTGCAGCGACGGCCGTGGCGTCGAGCTTCATTTCGACGAGCACCTCTGCCACCTCAAGAGGATGCACGATATAGGGATCGCCGCTGAGGCGCTTTTGCCCCTCGTGGTGGGTGACGCAGAACTCCCAGGCCTTTCGAATCAAGGAGATGTCTTCATTGGGCCGGTTGGCCTGGGCTTGCCGCAGCAGCGCGTCAAAACGCTCGCCGATGGGCCGCTCGTCCTTACGGCGCGGCGGGGCCGGGGTGGGCGCCGGAGCAGTGCTCGGGGAGGATACGGATACCCCTGGACCTTCGAGCGGTGCAGTCTGGCGGATGGTCGCCATGCTTTATTATAGGCCGCTTGTGTTGGCCGGCATTGAATTCATGCGCTTTCCCGCGCATGCGATAGCACTGAGGGCGGTTAGCGCAGAACCGGAATGGGCGGTGTTCCGGGACCGGCTTTCGAGTCCACGTGTACCAGCTTTGGGGACCAGGGCCCGGGCTCCAAG
>JASHYS010000029.1 GCA_030042915.1 Acidobacteriaceae bacterium | reverse complement strand
GGCGGAATTGCCGAAACCCAGGAGATGCTCGATTTCTGCGGCAAGCACAAGATCACGGCCGACGTCGAAGTCATCCCCATCCAGAAAATCAACGAAGCTTACGATCGCGTGGTGAAATCCGACTTCAAGTACCGCTTCTCGATCGACATGGCGTCGCTGAAAGAGGAGTGACGGGCGCCCGAGCTCCGTGCGCGGCGGCGGATGGGGCCGGGGATTCAATGCTTCTGGCGAGGATGCGCCAAGGGAGAAAACGAAAGGTATGGAAATCAAGCGCTGCGGCACACAACCGTCGGGCAAAGGGCCGGCCGATTGGTTCACCGGCACCGTCCGCATCGACCCGCTCTTCGCCGCGCCCGAGCCCGCGCGCGTGCAGGGCGCCAGCGTGACCTTCGAGCCCGGCGCGCGCACCGCGTGGCACACGCATCCCCTCGGGCAAACGCTCGTCGTCACCTCCGGCTGCGGACGCGCGCAACGCTGGGGTGGGCCCATCGAGGAGATTCGCCCCGGCGACGTAGTCTGGTTCGCTCCCGGCGAAAAACACTGGCACGGCGCCGCGCCCACTACGGCCATGACTCACATTGCCGTTCAGGAAAAGCTCGACGGCAAGGTGGTCGACTGGTTGGAGCACGTGAGCGATGAGCAATACCGCACGGGTTGAAAGCCGCCGACGCTTCTGCGCTTTCGCGCCTTCGCTCGACTCACTGCGCTCCGGAGCCCTTACCAACCACGAGGATCTGGAACGAGCCGGGAATCATGGGCGCGCGCGGCCCGCGCATGAAGGGCGGCGCGCCCCTCACTGCCGGCGCTGCTTGGGCCGGAGGCGCCGGGGTTGGCCCATATTCAGCGGTGATCAAGTAGAGATTGCCGGTGTTGGTATCGAGCGTAATCGTCTTGGCACGCGCCGGCGTAAACACGGTTTGCTCGACGGCAAAGCTAGTGGCCGAGCTCTCCTTGATCACCGTCAGCGTTCCATCGCCCTGCGAGCTGAAGGCTTCCATGGTTTTGGGATTGAACGTAACGCCGTCGCACCCCACGCCAATGGGAAGGTCGGTAATGATATGACCATCGGCCGCCGACAGAATAACCATGTTGTTTTTCTCGCGGCACGCGGCAAACAGAATGCCGTTCCTGGCGTCGAGCGCCAGCCCCGCGCAGCCGCTCCCCCGGCTTGAGAGGTCGTACTTGCCCACCATCTTCATGGCGTCGGCGTCGATCACCGCGATCGCAGCCTTGTCTTCGATGTCCACGTAGATCCTGCCCTGGCCGTCGGTCGCGGCCTCCTCGGGTTCGCCGCCAAGGTCGATGGTGCCCAGGATCGAGCCGTCCTTGTCATCGAGCACGGTGATATTTGGCGCTGAGTGGCTGAGGACGTAAAAGCGATGGTTGCGAGCGTCGTTCAGGTAGCCATCGGGATTGCCTTGGACGTCGATTTTCTTGATGACCGCGAAAGTTTTCGCGTCGAACATCGTCACGGGCTTGGAGGTGGCAAATCCGTGGCCCGTAGCCGTGTCGACAGCCGCTCCATGCCCGCTTGTGCCGGAAATGTCGCCGACTGCGGCGAGCGTGTCGAGATTGAAGACGCCGATGTGGCCCGAGGGGCCGGAGCGGGCGACGAACAAATTGCGGCCGTCGGGATCGGCGGTGACGTAGTCGAATCCGCCGTCTCCCCCAACGAGTTGAATCTTTTCGACCTGGTAGGGGCCAGTGGCCTGTGCTGGAGCGAAGTCCGCGAGCGAAAACAGAATGGCGAGAACTGCGACAGCGAACGGATTGAATGTCATGGCTGTACCTCGGAGATCAGACCAGGTTCCGCCGGCGCTCCGACTGGAGGTCGTGCTGCGATCATAGGTTCATCTCACATCGAGCATACAAAATGATCCAGCCGCGCGGTCTTCAACCCTTGACATAGGCGAGTTTGGCGGCGACCTTGCCATCGCGGACTGTGAAGACGTCTACACCACGCAGGTGCCAGGGTTGACCGTCGCGCATCTTGCGATAGACCCAAAGCACGACAGCACGGTCACCGCTGACAATCACCTCCTCCGCATCGAAATGTGCATCGGCATTTCGCAGAAACCACTCACGCCAGAACGCGACGACGGCCGTCTTTCCTACGATCCGCCTGCCGTCAGGTGGGGGCGATGTGTCTTCAAATACCGTGTCATCGGTCAGCAAGAGTTCGAGCGCGTCCGCATCGTGCCGGTTGAAAGCTTCATTGAAACGATCGATGACTGCGCGTGTCGCGGAATTGGTCATCCCCGAATCCTGATCTGAGATCATCGTCATCCGGTTCGTCTTCTCCATCCTTGCCGCCGGTTGCGCGGCCAAATCGGTTGGCATGCTTCCACGATACTGAGTTCCGCTCGACGGGACGAGCGCTGATGCGATCAGAAGGATACAGCTACACCTGAAGCCACTCATATAATCCCCCTCGAATTTCTGCCGGAACGGGTCTCGATTCGTTGGTACATTGAATCATACAAAGCCGCGAGCGCAGCAGACGAAATCTCTGGTGAATGGGGCAGCGAGGCTTTCGCTGCCGCGGCCGGCAAGATCAGCGCTGAATTGCGCGCAAGAATCGGAGTGCGCGCGAAGCAGGGATGGGCGACTATGATTCCCATGAGCACTGTTACCCAAATCGCAACTGAACTCGCAGCCGTTTCCACGATGCCCGCAGTCACCGCACCAAAGCCCGCGTTTTCCGCGCCAATCGACGCCGACGCTCGGTGGCAACAGCTCCTCGCGCGTGACCCGCAGGCTCGATTTGTCTACGGAGTCACGACGACGGGCGTATTCTGCCGCCCCGGATGCACCAGCCGCCGGCCGCTGCGCACCAACGTGCGCTTTTTCGCTACGCCGGCCGAGGCGCAGGCCGCCGGCTTTCGCGCCTGCCGGCGCTGCCGTCCAACGATTGTATCGAGCAGCCTTTCGGAGAAGGTTCGGGCACATATTGAGCGGAATCTCGACCGGCGAGTGCGCCTGGAGGAGCTTGGCCGCGTCGCGGGCCTGAGTCCGTTCTCGGTGCAGAGACTGTTCAAGCGCGAGATGGGCGTAAGTCCGCTCCAGTACCAGCGCGCGTTGCGCGCAGGCCGGATGCGCGGCGCCCTCAAGCAAGGCGACAGCGTAACGAATGCCATCTATGATGCGGGTTTCGGATCGTCGAGCCGCGCCTACGAGGCCAACCAGCTCGGGATGACGCCCTCGCGCTTTGCCCAGGGCGGCCGCGGCGAGCGCATCTCCTGGGCCTCTGGCCTTTCACCTTTTGGATGGGTGATTGTCGGAGCCACAGGGCGCGGTCTGTGCTGGCTTTCACTGGCAGGAACGAAAGCGGGGGCCGAAAAGAGCCTTCGCGCCGAATTTCCGGAGGCCACGCTGCGCCGCGATCCGTCGCTTTCGCGCCTTGTGGGCGCGGCGCTCGCATCGGTGCGGGAAGGCGACGATCTCTCACGCGCGCACACGTCCGAGGAGAGGCTCGATCTTCGTGGGACTGTCTTCCAGCTCCGGGTTTGGCAGGCGCTGCGCCAGATTCCGCGCGGGCAGACCCTATCCTACGGACAGTTGGCGCGCAAGATCGGCCAGCCGAAAGCGATTCGCGCCGTGGCCCGCGCGTGCGCTTTGAATCGCGTTGCGATTCTTGTGCCCTGCCATCGTGTGATTGGCGCCGATGGCTCTGAAACCGGCTATCGCTGGGGCGTGAAGCGGAAGAAGAAACTGCTGCAGGCGGAGAAATCCTGAGACGGATCGCGGCCCGGCTCCATCCAACCGCGCGAACCGGCGCGGATGGATGAGCGCCTGGATGATCGCTGCCTGATTGGCTGCGTTATTTCGAAGCGTCGATCCAGCTCTGCACGCGTTGATCGAGAAGATCGAGCGGAAGGGCGCCGCCGCTCAGAATCTCGTCGTCAAAGGTGCGAATGTCGAATTTGGGCCCGAGCTCCTTTTTTGCCCGTTCGCGCAACTCAAGAATCTTCAACTGCCCCACTTTGTAGGCGAGCGCCTGCGCGGGCCACGCGATATAGCGATCGGTTTCAGACTGGATTGTCGGCTCATCGACGCAGCGCGTCTGGCGCATGTAGTCGACGACCTGTTGGCGCGACCAGCCCATCTCATGAATGCCGGTATCGACCACCAGGCGCACGGCGCGAAACAGCTCGGAGCTCAGGCGGCCGTAGTCGCTCACCGGATCCTGGTAGAAGCCAACTTCCTTGCCCAACTGCTCGGCATAAAGCGCCCACCCTTCGACGTACGCGGTGTAGCCGAACGAGTGCTGGCGGAATTTAGGCAGAGAAGTGAGCTGCTGTGCCACCGAGAGCTGCATGTGATGGCCGGGAATGCCCTCGTGATATGCGGTCGCTTCGTCATCGATCATGGTGCGATGAGCAAAGTCGCTGGTGGCGACGACGACGCGCCCAGGCCGCTTGCCATCGGGCGTGCCGGGCACGTAATGCGTCGCTGCGGCGGCCTGAAAGGCGGGAATGGCCTCTACCGTCACCGGCGATTTGGGCAATACGGTAAACAAGTCAGGGAGCTTTGGCTCCATCTGTGCAATGTAGTGCCGGAAGTCATCGAGGATTGCGTCAGCCGAGGTGGGCGCATATTTGGGATTGGCATCGATGGCCTTGCGGAAAGCCTCGCGGTCGGCATAGCCCGCCTTGGTGGCGAGCGCGTCCATCTCAGCCTGAATGCGTGCGACCTCGCGCAGGCCCAGGGCGTGAATGGCCTGCGGGGTCATGTGCGTGGTGGTGCTGTTGGCAATGTCGTTGCGGTAGCGGCGCTCGCCCTCGGGCAGCGAAGTAACGGCCAGCGTAGTGCGCCCGTGCGGAGCATATTCGGTCTTTACAAATGCTGCAAAG
>JASHYS010000330.1 GCA_030042915.1 Acidobacteriaceae bacterium | reverse complement strand
ACCTCGTTTGCGGCTACCGGCAAAGCAGCCGGGCAAATCTGGGCGGTGGCGATCTGCAAAGATCTCGATTTCATCAACCCCGCGCGCACGTATGGCCGCGCAGGCGCCGGCCTGATGCTGGCGCCTGCCTGGGACTTTCGCGTGGATGGTTTCTTCCACGGGCACATCGCCGTCATGCGTGCAGTCGAAGATGGCTTTAGCCTGGTCAGAACCTCACGCCGCGGATTGCTCACTGTCGCTGACAATCGCGGACGCATCGTTGCCGAAATCGCCAGCAATACTGCGCCTTTCACAACCCTGCTGGCCACCGTTCCGGCCGGGCACGGCGATACCTTATTCCTGTTGTGCGGAGACTGGTTTGGTTGGTGCGCAATCGCACTGCTCGCACTGGTGCTGGTACAACTGGCCCGAAAGCGCGGCGCTGCCGCTAAGTAGACCGCCCTCGTCCGATTTCCACAGCCTCAGGCGCGCCTGGCCAGGCCCTGCAAGTTGCATCCTTCAATGGTCTTACAAGCTAAGTGCCGGACAGAATAAACGCTTTACCGGGTCTTTCGTTTACTAGCAATAACCCCAGTTGCCTTCTTTGGTCTTAAAGCTGGAAGCTATAGTCGCTACGGCTCCCCAAATTTGCCTCATGCCGCGTGCGCCGTGCGAAGCGCTCTTGCCTTCGCACGGCACCTCGGGGACGCCCATCGCAAAGGCGGCCCTCAATGGCCTCGCGAATGACAATTCGATTTGCGCATCGATTAAATCCCGACGGAACCACAGACTCCATCTGCAAAGACTGCTTTCTCACCGTCGCGTCTGCGTCGTGGGCTGCCGATCTTGACGTTGCCGAGAAAGCCCACACATGCCAGCCCTGGCGGCTTGAATCCCTGAAGAAATCTGTGCAAAGCGCCCCGTCAGGGGAGGGATGGACCCAACTGCTGCGCAAAGCTCAATAGGCAGCAGGTAGACCTGCCGCGAAAGACCGCACGCCTTCCATGACCATCTCTGCGGCTTGCTCGCTGAAGTGATTCCTTCGGTTACTGGCCACTTGCCACCGGCTGTTTTTCCGCTTGCATCTCATCCGCAGCCAGGCTGGGATCGTCGGGGATGAAGATCTGGAACACGGTCCCGGAGCCGTTTCGCCCGTCTGCCGCCGCCGCGCGGCTGCGCACATGCGCCATTCCGTGATGTTTGAGGATGATTTCGTGGCTCACCCAGAGCCCCAATCCCGTGCCTGTCACTTCCTTGGTGGTGAAAAATGCCTCGAAGATGTGCTCGCGCACCTCCGGTTCCATGCCGCTGCCCGAGTCGGCAATCGCGAATCGGATCCCGGTTTGTGCGGGATTTTTCCAGTCGCGCGAGCGGCGCGCCCGCACCAGAAGCCGCCCTCCCTGGCTGCTGGCGTCGATGGCGTTGCCGATAAGATTGGCGATCACCTGCCGGATTTCGCCGGCAAAACAGAACAACGACGCTTCCGCTTCGTAGTTCCTCTCCACATGGAGTTCAAGCCCATTCAGGCGGCCCTGATAAAGCGTGAGCACCGAATCGAGCAACTCGGCCAGCGTGGCGCGCGCAGGTTGCGTGGGCTGCCGGTAAAAACGCAATGTCTGCTGCGTGATTTCGGCAATGCGGTGCACTTCGTACTCTGCCATGCCCACATACTGCCGGGCCGCCTCAGGAAGATCGCTGAAATTGCGCAGCAAGAAAAGCAGATTGGTGATGGCTTCGAGAGGGTTGTTGATTTCGTGCGCAATCGAAGCTGCCAGGCGTCCCGTCACCGCCAGCTTTTCAGTACGCCGCAGCGCCTCTTCGCTGCGCTTGCGGTCGCTCGCGTCCAGCGCAATGATTCCCACCCATCGCACCTGGCCCATCCCCGTGCGCACCGGGTAAGCGCTGATCAGCCAGGTCCACGGTCGGCGAAGTTTGCCGTCCTCGCCGTTTAACTCCAGGTTGCGCACCGGCTCGCCGCTCGAAAATACATGCTTCACCGCCCCCTCGACCTCGCGCGCCACCGGCTGCGACAGCAAGTCGCGCAGCGTGCGCCCCAGATGGCGGCTGATGGCCATCCCCGTCAAGTCGGCAAAAATCTGATTCACACGCACAAAGCGGTCATTGGCGTCCACAAACGCCAGGCCGATGGGTGCGTTCGCCAGCATTGAGTCCAGCAGCGAGAGCGTGTCGTTCAGCCCGGCGCGTTGCTCGGCAAGCGAGCCCACCATGCGATTGAAGGCCTCGATCAGATCCCCAATCTCGTTGTGCACTGCCACGGGCAAAGGAAAATTCCCCGTGCCCTCCGGCGAATTCATCAGCTCGCGCGTCCCGCGATGCAGCGTTGCCAGCGGCTGCGCGATGGAGCGCGCCATCAAAAGCACCAGCACCACCGACGCCAGCACCCAGATGACGCCGAACACCAGCGTGTCCCGCTGGATGGCGAAAAGCTGCTCGCGCGCCGCGCTCTTGTCGAATTCCAGCCACGCGTAGCCGCGCAGCTCATCGCCGGTATAGATCGCGCTCACACCCTCCCAGCGATTGCCCGGCAACGTAAAAGTCCGCACGCCGTCACCGCCGACCTGCGCAATCTCCGCACGCTCGCCCGCCTCAAGCACCGCCTGGTCCGCATCGCCTTTGCTGATGAAAAGAACATTCCCCGCCGGATCGGTGACCTTGGCGAGGGCGATGTTGGGCGCCTGGCCCGCTGTCTTCACCGACGAAGTGATCCAGCCGGGCCGCTGCTCCTCGAGCGCCTTGCTCACCTGCGATGCCAGCGCCGTCGATGAGTACCGCAACCAGAATTGCGCCCGCGTCTGCACGCGACGCGTCTGCTGCTCGGTCAGCAGCGCCGCAAACAGCGCGATCGACAGGATCTCGAGCAGCACGAGACCGGCCAGCATCTGCCAGCGAATCGAACGCGGCCACCAGCGCATGCGCAAAGGATCTTCCTCCCTCGGGAATTTGGGGCCCTATTCGATCGGATCTGCGGCAACAACTACGTCAGGCGCCTCGTCGCGCGCCTTCAACCGGGCTTCCAGCGACGCGGCGATCTGCCGCCCGTGAAAACGCCCGTTCTCAATAAAGATTTCGTTGGTGCGCGAGCCGGCTACGATGCAGCCCGCCAGGTAAATTCCCGGCACATTGCTCTCCAGCGATTCCCGATCGCAGACCGGCCGCCGGTCTTGGCCCTCAATGTGTATGCCCAGTTTCTCAAGGAACGAGAAATCGGGATGGTACCCGGTCATGGCGAAGGCAAAATCGTTGTGCAGAATCTCGCGACCCGTCGGCGTGTCCACCACAATCGTGTCCGGCGTAATCTCCGCAACCCGCGATGAAAAATAGGCCTTGATCTCGCCGTTCTTGATGCGATTTTCAATATCCGGTTTGATCCAGTACTTCACGTGGCTGTGAATTCCCGGGCCGCGATGAACCAGCGTCACGCGCGCACCGTGCCGCCACAGCTCCAGCGCCGCGATCGCCGCCGAGTTCTTGGCTCCGATCACTGCCACATCCATGTCGTAGTAAGGGTGCGGATCGTGATAGTAGTGAAACACCTTGCTCAAGGTCTCGCCGGGGATATCCATCCAGTTGGGCAGATCGTAATACCCGATGGCCAAAGCCAGCTTGCGCGCTTTCAGCTCGCCCTGGCGCCCGAATCGGTCGGCGGTGTGCGCGGTAAAGGCGCCATCGCTTCCGGTAATCCGGTCCACGCGATGATACTGGCGCACGTCGAGCCCATAGTAAGCCGTCACTTGGCGATAGTATTCCAGGGCCTCGCTTCTCGTGGGCTTGGCATTCGGGGTGGGGAAGGGAATGCCTCCAATCTCCAGCAGTTCCGACGTGGTGAAGAAGGTCATGTGCGCCGGATAATGAAAAATCGAATTGCACACGCAGCCCTTGTCGACCAGGACCGCGCGAAACCCGGCCTTTTGCGCCTCGATCGCGCACGCAAGACCCGTGGGGCCTGCTCCCACCACCAGCAGATCGAAAACCGGATTCTGCGCCGCAGCCGGCGTCTTGCCGTCCATGCTTTTAGATTAGGCCATGAGAGGAATGTAGGGCGAGTGCGTTAACGACCTGTTTGTTCCTTAGGCCTCCGTGCCTCATCCCTCCGGCTCGCTTTGCCGGAAGGGTGCGAAACCACAAGCGCCTGCGCGTCCCGCGGTCGCTAAACCATTGCGCCCGCCGGCTCCAGTATGGGAATTGCCGGGGCTTCGGCCGCAGAAGCTGGCTGCGCCGCCGGCTGGGCCGGTCCGTGATTCGTCCGCGTCAACCGCTGCACAAAATGGTAGGGCGGCCATGGGCCCGATAGTTGCATCTGGCATTCGCGCATCACTGCGCTGGTGCTCACAAACTTGTTCTGGTACCGCTCCACACATTTGCGATCGATCAGGTGGGCGATATCCAGCATCATCTTGCCGTTCTCCATCAGCCGGCAGCTCACTTCCTCATCCAGCGGCTGGAACAGCCGGTGCATCTGGAAGCTCACCGCCCGCGCCCGTGTCTGCCGCTCCCGCGCCCGCGATGCGTTCTCGCGCAGGCTGCTCAGATACTCGCGCCCCACACCCTCCGCCGCCAGCCGCTTCTCAATCTCGCGCCCGCAGCAGTCGTCCACAAAGATCTTCAGGTGCATCTCGGTTTTGCCGCGCAGTTTTTCAATATTGCCCAGAAATTGCCGCTGGTTCGAGCGAATCGACTTGCGCAGCGTCTCGTCGTCGTGGAAGACGGTGCCGAACCGGAAGGGAAGTACTGTGGAGTGCTGGAAGCAGTCCGCGATCACCCGCGCGTGGTCCACGCCCGAGCGCTGGTTGAACGCTTCCTGAGGGTTATGTTCGCTCACGATCACGGCCAGATCGCTTGCGGGATATAGAAAAACCTGATTGCCACTGACTCCCAAGACCGATTCCATCGGAACCGGTTTACGATGACGTGCTAAGGCAGGAAACGATTGTTTTTCACCGATGCAGTAGGCATACCACGCCATGACGAGACACTCCGTCCGCACGCGCCCCACCTATCGGACGCGCCTGGTTGATGAAGCTCTGTGAACTTGAGAACAACTGCATGCATAGTGGATTGTTTGAAGGATTGGGCTTGAGGTCCCAAAGCTATCGGAATACTAGTCTTCTGAAAATAGAACTGGCAACACCTCAGTGGAAAAACTCGGCCCCAGTGTGCAAACTGTGCGAAAGTTGTGTTGATAAAATAGAATCCACTGTTGATGATATGGAATTTGTGCGCTGGCACACCAAAACACCCTGAACCCGGCTCCGGCCGGACCCGGCCAATGTGACAGGCCGGGTGCCCCATCCAAGCTCTGCTTGGGTGGGGGCGGGACTCTGCTTCCCCACAGACTCCGAATCCCCGTCTCCTGGCTGCACCCCAACTCCCCGCTAAATAGCTGCCCCATTCTAACCGGGTCTTTGTTTTTCCGGTTAGGGTGGAGGCGAGACTTTCCTCACCCCAGGGCGCGTCCAATAGCCCCAGCCATGCCGCAAACTCTAGTAGACTCAACAAAAGAATGTTGCGCTTCTCCCGCCTCCTGCACCCTTTTCTCTCCGCGCTCGCGCTCGCCCCGCTCGCTGTCCCCGCATCCGCCCAGGGCACCCACCTCTGGCTGCAGTCGCAAATGGAGGAGTTCGAGAAGGGCACGCCGGAAGGCGTAGCCATCGAAAGCGACGGCCATCTGCGCCAAACCGTCGGCCTCACCGAGCAGCTCACCACGCCCTCGACATTTGTCTGGTCGATCGC
>JASHYS010000329.1 GCA_030042915.1 Acidobacteriaceae bacterium | reverse complement strand
AAGGCGAAGTTTGGAGTCGGCGACGGCGCGCGCGAAGTAGGAGATGTCGCGCTCGCGGATGGGCGCGGTGGCCTTGCTGAAGGGCGAGAGCGGGTGCGCGGGGTCGCTGTGCGCCGAGAGCGTGCCCACGAGCGCGCGGTTGGGCGCGAAGTATTCGAACTTCTGGCCGATGATGCCGCGCAGGCGCTGTTCGAGGGTGCGGGCGCTGTCGAGAGTTTCGTCGAGCGCGGGCGCCATTTCATCCTGCGCCTGCTGATAGAAGGCCATGACGATGGCGTCCTTGGAGGCGAAGTAATAGTAAGCCGCGCCCACGGCAACGCCGGCTTCAGCGGCCACTTCGCGCATGGTAGCGGCGTCGAAGCCGCGCTCGCGAAAGACGCGCAGAGCCGCGGCCAGGATGCGCTGGCGCGTGGCTTCGGACTTGGGGGTCTGGCGGGGCATGCTCGCTCCCTTCGCAGAAATGGTAGGTGAACTGCTGCGGCTTGGGACGTGAAGTCTATCCGATTCAGGCCGAGGCCCGATGGGATGCATTGCCACGCATGCGCAATACGGCCAGCACGAGCAGGTTGAAGATGTGCGCCACGCCCAGGACGAGGAGCAGGCCGCCGACCTTCCAGCTCACGATGTCGATAACCTGGTCCCAGCTGTCCATCTGAAGGACGGTCGAGTAGGTAAGGGTTACGTAGCCGAGGCTGACGAGGTAAAACCCGATGTCGAGCAGGCGCTGGACGGCGCCAACGAGCACGGTATTGCCTGCGAAGGCGTCGGCGAGGAAGGTGCGCCCGGCGCGATGCAGGACCCGGCCGAGGGCCGCGATGAAGATGACGCAGACTCCAAGGTAAACGGAATAGTAGGTTACGAGATGATTGGGTGAGACGGCGGGAAGATGCATGGTTGACCTCCTTTTTGACATTTTTGAACACGTTCAAATACAAGATAACGCTATTACTGGGCCACGTCAAGTGGAAAATTGAACAGGTTCAGATAATTTCGATGCCCGCGAACGGATGAGGAGGCAACCGCAGATCCTTCGCATTCGTCCGCCTCGACACCCCAGCGAGCAGAAATCGCTCGCCCGGGACCCCGTTGCGGCGGACTTCGCCCAGGATGACAATGCGTTGGGGGTGCGGACTCCAGCCAGCAAAAGAGTTGGGGCGGCGGCTACTGGCGCGGCGGCGGTGGATAGTTCGGGAAGAACTGGCGGCGGTGGTGGGCCTGGACTTCGTGAACGATGAGAACGACCACGAAGAGAACGATGAACAGCGGGCCAAAGACGATCCAGGGCGAGATGGCGACGCGATCTTCGCCCACGGAAACGGAGCGGGGCGCATGCAAGACGCCGAAGAGCGTAACCATGTCTTTGCCGACACTGACATTGTCGGCCAGGCGGACGGCGCCGAAGATCGACACCAGGTCGTCGCCGATGGAGGAGCCGCTGGCGGCGGTGACGCTGCCAAAAACGGCGACCACATCGTGATGGGCCTGGCCGTGCAGGCGCACGTTGCCGAAGATCACTACGATGTCGCCGTCGACTTCTCCCTGGACATGGACGCCGCAGAAAATGCAGACGGCGTCGTGGACCGACTCGCCGGGACCGATATTGATGTTGTGGAGGAACTGAACCTGATCCTGGCTGGCGCGTGCGGGCACGGCAGCACCCAACCATCCCGCACAGAGCAGGCAAAGCACAAGGATTTTCGCGGACATAGAAACGCCCTCCCGGCTTTACAGCCAATATACGCGCCGGGGCGGGCGCAAGTTCCCGGGAAACCGCCGGTTTCAGGCGGGATTAAGGGCGCGGGTCCATTCGGCCGCGCTGTCGACAAGCACATCGGGAGGGGTTTGCATGAGGTTTTGCGGACCGAAACCGAAGGTGCAGCCCAGAGCCCAAGCGCCGGCATTGCGTGCGGTCTGGATGTCGACCTGGCTGTCGCCGATCATTACGGTTTGATCGGGCTGGGCGCCGGTTTCATCCATGAGCGAGCGCAGGCCGAAGGGGTCGGGCTTTTTTTGAGGGAAACTGTCGCCGCCATAAATATGGATGAAGTAATCGGCGAGGCCGAGCCCCTGGCAGATGCCGCGCGCCGGGCGCACCGGCTTGTTGGTGAGCACGGCCATGGTTCGGGAGCGGCCACCGGGTGCGTCGTGGAGCTCATGCAAGGCCTTGAGCGCATCGAGAACGCCTTCGTAGGCGTGGGTGAAGTCGAGCTTGTGCTCGCGGTAATACTGCAGGAAGAATGCGTAGGCCTTGGTGAAGAGATCCTCGTCCACCTCGCCGGGCAGGATGCCGGCGGCCAAAGCCAGGGAGCGGCGCATGAGCAGAGGCGCGCCATTGCCCACGAAGCCGGCGATGGTTGGCTCAGGCAGGACGCCGAGGCCGAATTCGCCGAGCGCGGCGTTGACGCTGTTGCACAGGTCCTGCGCCGAATCGATGAGCGTGCCGTCGAGATCGAAGACGAGGAGCTTCAAACGCTCGACGGGAATCGGCCGGAATACGCGGATCATGCTTTCAGTTTAGCGGGGAAACGGGAGCGGGCAGGCGGCCTGTATCGTTTACACTTGGCTGGCGTAGCAGAAGAGAGGGCGGGGGATGAAGAAGTGTCTGGCCATTGTGGCGACGGCGCTGGTTCTGGCTTGGGGATCGCGATTTCCTTCCGCGCAGGCGCCGCAAAGTCCGGCCTTCAACGCCGATACAGACGGCGAGCGGATAGTGAATCTGAGCGTGCTGAAGAAGGACCTGCGCGACTATCACGACTGCAGGTGCAAGTGCGGCTGTTACGCGCACGACCTGGATGTGCAGGCGGACCGGGCGATTGCTTTCCTGCGGGAGCGCGCAGCACGGCGGCGCGCCGGCGAAAAACTGGCGCTCATTCTGGACATCGACGAGACTGCGCTCTCCAATTACCAGGAGCGTTCCGATTCAGACTTCGAATTTGTTCCAGAAGCTTTCGATGCGTGGATCGAGAGCGCGCAGGCGCCGGCTATCCCCGGCACGCTGCGGCTCTATAAGGAAGCGCAGCGTTTGGGCGTATACGTTTTTATCATCAGCACGCGGCAGGAGAAGCAGCGCCCGGCCACGGAGCGCAACTTGCGTGCGCAGGGGTACGACAACTGGCAGAAACTGGCGATGCTTCCTCCCGGGTCGGAATTGGAATCGCCGGGCGACTTCAAGACCCAGGAACGAGGAAAAATTGCGGCTGACGGGTACACCATGGTACTGAACGTGGGCGACCAATGGAGCGACCTAAAGGGCAAGCCGGAGGCCGAGTTTTCGGTCAAGTACCCCGATCCGTTTTACTCGATCCCATAGTGCCGGATCAGGTACTCAGGAAGGAATCCCGTTGTGCCAGCTTAAGTTGTATTGGAAAAGTCTTAAAGTTGCAGTAGAAAACAATTCAGCGCTAGAATCGTCCCATCGGTTCCACTAACGCATAGATTGGCTAGAGCATCGAGGTCCTAAATGGCCACGCAAAGCGCCTTTCCACACGGATATAAGTACGATCTGTTTATCAGCTATAGCGACGACGACGTGGAGTGGGTGCGGCCGTTCTACGAGGCACTCAAGAAGGACCTGACTCGGGTGATCGGCAAGGAAGTGGTTACGTTCTGGGATAAGGAAGGATTGAAAACCGGAGACACCTGGGACGAAAAGCTGCGGGATGCATCGGCCGACTCGGCCACCATGGTTCCGGTCCTGAGCCCTACGTTTTTTGACAGCCAGTACTGCGAGAAAGAGCTGGAGAGCTTCCTGAGCGGATCCAGCATCACAGGTGACGCGGCCCATCGCAGCCGTATCTTTCCGGTGGAACTTATTTGCCCGGCTCCGAAGGAGCATCCGCTCAGCGCCTGCCAGGCGACGCGATTCTGGGGAAAGAACCGCAACGGCAACCCCATTGAATTCGATCCCGCTTCTCAAGAGTTCAAGGAGGCCATTCGCGACCTGTCGGTGGCCATCAAGGCGGTTCTTCTGAATGTGAGCCCCAAGAACGATTCAGCCCCGGCGGCCTCAGGGCGCCCGGCCGTTTACTTGGCCGATAACTTTCTGGATCAATCGAGGATTCTGCGCAACTCTCTGAGCCACAAATACGAAGTTTTTCCGGCCGCGCCGGCGCAGCTGATGGAGATGGACACAGCCGAGCTGGAGAAACACATTCAGGAGTCACTGGACCGGTGTTTCGTGAGTGTCCATCCCTTGGACCGGAGACCTGCGGCCGACTACCTGGTGAAGACGCAGCTGGATTTGGCGCGCAAGAGCGGGAAACCCCGCCTGGTGTGGACTCAAGCCCAGTCCGATGAACTGACCGATCTGACCAATGCAGGCTTCGAGTGGTTTGGCTCGCAGCAGGACATTGAAGAGCGCATCCGGGTGCTGATCGCCCAGCCCCCGCCCAAGCCTGAGAGCCAGGCCGCGGGGTCGAATCCGACCATCTACTTCCTGTGCCAGGATCGCGCCAACGCGGATGAGGCCGAGCCGCTGCTGGATATGCTGCAGCAAAAGGGCGTGAGCACCTGGGTGTCTCCATTGAGCGGTTCTGCCGACGAAGCCATTGCCAAGCACGTCAAAGCGCTCGAAGAGCTCGACGGCTGCCTCATCTATTACGGCAACACGGAACGGGACTGGTTCGATACGGTGTTTCTGCGTCTGCGGCGCCATATTCAGGAACGCCATCTCCGCAGTGCGATCTACGTGGGCCCTCCGCCCGACGACTACAAGCTGCGCGATCTTAAACGCCTGCCCGTGCAGGTGCTGGATAAGCCGCAGGCGGCAGCTGATTACTTTACCGCGGAGGGCACGTGACTCAGCCCGCCCAAGATTCTGAGATCGGGCTGCACCACCTTGAGGAGCGAGACCCCCGCCTCGCTGAAGACCAGAACAAGGACGGCAAGGAGCCGCCGCAGGCTCAGGCTGCGGGATGTCCTTACTTGGCGCTGCGGTACTTCGAAGAGAAAGATTCCTACCTCTATTTCGGCCGTGACGAACACGTCAAGGAATTGCTTTCCAAGCTCGAACTTAACCGGTTTGTGGCCGTGCTGGGCTCTTCGGGCTGCGGCAAGTCCTCGCTGGTGCGTGCCGGCCTGCTCCCGGAGCTGAAGAGCGGAATGATTCCTTCCGCCGGGCACCGCTGGAAGGTGATCGAGTTCAAGCCCGGCAGCGCTCCCATGCAGGAGCTGGGCGCAGCTTTTGAGCGTGGACTGGGCGTTGCCAATGCTACGGAAATCATTGCCGAGGGGCCGCTGGGCATCGCCCGCGCGGTAGATGCCGCCTCACTCGAAACCGACGCCAACGTCCTGCTGATTGCCGACCAGTTTGAGGAGATCTTTTCGTACCTTCGTGAAGAGCAGGCCGCAGGCCGGGGCGCCGAGGCGCAGGAACAGGCACGGGCGCTGGTGCGCAGGCTTTTGGACGCCGCAGCCGAACCCAACTTGCGCATTTATGTGCTCATGGTCATGCGCTCCGACTACCTGGGAGACTGCGCGCAGTTTCCCGATCTTCCCGAGCGCATGAACGCATCGCTCTACCTGGTGCCGCGCCTTCGTCGCGACCAGTTGCAGCGCGCCATCGAGGGGCCGGTGGGACGCGACATTGAGCCGGCGGTGGTGCAGCGGCTGCTGGGCGAGGTGGGAGCCGATTCCGACCAGTTGCCGCGCCTGGAACACCTGCTGAGCCGCATGTGGTTTGCCGCCGACGGCAAACGAATCACATCCGCTCACTACACCGCGGTAGGCGGATGGAAGAATGCCCTCGAGCAGCATCTGAACCAGATTTACGACGGCCTCTACGAGGGCCTGGCTCTGCCGCAGCAGGCTGCCTGCCGGCTGGCCTTCCAGCGAATCTCTGAGATTGACCGGGGCAGGGCGGTGCGCCGCTGGGCTACGCGAGAGCAGCTTACGGCGCTGTGCGGTGCGGAGGCGGACGACGTGGTCAAGCGCTTCCATCGTGAGGGTTTCCTGCGCCTGAGCGGCCTCAACCAGAGCACCGTGGATGTGATCCACGAAAGCGTTTTGCGCGGCTGGCCGCGGCTGGTGGGCTGGATGGAGGAGGAGAACCGGGGCGCGCACCGCCTGCGTGAACTCGCCGCCGCCGCGAAGGAAGCAGACTGGCGCCCCGGGATGACGGAGCAGGAGAAGAAAGCAGCGCAGGGGATCGCCGGGCTGACCCTCAGAAATCTTGTCGGCTGGAGAAATGAATTCCATCCCACAGCGGTCTGGGCCAGCCGCTACATTGACGCGGGCAAATTCGAAACGGCCCTCGACTTCCTGAATTGGAGCGAGGCGCAGGAGGTCAAGCGGGAAAAAGCGGCAAAGGCAGCAAGGCTTCGTGTCTGGACCTTGCTCGCAGCACTTTTTGTGGTGGCTCTGGCTGGCGTGACTGTGGGCCTTATTTGGACGCGCCAGGTATCGGGGTCATACCAGGCGGCGGCAGACGCATTGGAACAACGAAACCTGGATCCCGAAAAGAGCGTTCTGCTGGCGATGGGATCCGTCAACGCCGCGCTGACTTATCATCTTCCCTCCAAGCCGGCTGCTGCGACGGCTCTGCATTACGCGATTATCACTTCCGAGATTAGACAGACGTTGCAAGCGCACGCCCAGGTCGAATCCATCGCCTTCAGCCCCGACGGCAGGCGCGTGGCTACGGCTGGCGATGACAAAGCCGCGAAGATCTGGGACGCCGCGACCGGCAAAGAGCTGATGACCCTCAGCGGGCACGGAGGTGCAGTCCACTCCGTCGCCTTCAGTCCCGACGGCAAGCGCATGGCCACGGGAAGCGATGACAAAACCGCGAAGATCTGGGACGCCGGGACAGGTAAAGAGCTGACGACTCTGAGCGGGCACACGGATAAGGTGGAATCTGTCGCCTTCAGCCCGGACGGCAGGCGCCTGGCTACCGGAAGCGACGACAAAACCGTGAAGATCTGGGACGCCACGACAGGTAGGCTGCTGGCCACTCTGAGCGGGCACACGGACAAGGTGGAATCAGTCGCCTTCAGCCCCGACGGCAGGCGCCTGGCTACTGGAAGCGACGACAACACCGCGAGGATCTGGGACGCCCAGGCCAGCAGGGAGCTGATGACCCTGTGCGAGCCCACGAGCAAGTCGGGACCAAAGATAACCTCGTGCAAACCCGATGAGGGTTCGGAACTGAAATCGACAGTCGAATCCGTCGCCTTCAGTCCCGACGGCAAGAGCCTGGCTACCGGAAGCGATGACAAAACGGCAAAAATCTGGGATGTGGAGAGCGGCCGCTTGCTGCAAACCCTGAGCGGGCCCAACACACCCAGCGCACACGAGGACAGGATCAAGGCCGTGGCTTTCAGTCCCGACGGCGCGCATCTGGCAACGGCAAGCCGAGACAAAACTGCGAAGGTCTGGGTTGCGAGAACCGGCGATCTGCTGACGACCCTGCGCGGGCACAAGGGGGAGATCACCTCCGTCGCTTTCAACCCCGACGGTAAGAGCCTGGCTACGACAAGTGCTGACCAAACTGCGAAGATTTGGAATGCCGAGCAATTAGGAACCGAGGTGATGACCCTGCGCGAGAATATCTGGGCCACCTCTGTTGCCTTCAGCCCCGACGGCAAGCGACTGGCTAACGGAAGCGACGACAATACAGCAAAGATCTGGGATGCCAAGACGGGCAAACTGCTGATGACTCTTGAAGGGCACACGGATTGGGTCTTCTCAGTTGCCTTTAGCCCCGACAGTAAGCGCCTGGCTACGGCCAGCTACGACAAAACCGCGAAGATCTGGAATGCTGACACCGGCAAGCTGCTGATGACGTTATCGGGACACCAGGGGGAAGTCACCTCTGTCGCCTTCAGCCCCGACGGCACGCGCCTGGCCACGGCCAGCGCGGACAAGACCGCCCGGATCTGGGACGCCCAGACCGGAAAGCTGCTGAAAACCCTGAGCGGGCACGGCGACCGGGTCAGGTCAGTCAGCTTCAGTCCCGACGGCGCGCGCCTGGCGATCGGAACCGGAAGCGATGACAAAACCGCGAGGATCTGGGACGCCCAAACCGGTAAGGAGCTGATGAAGCCCCTCAGCGGGCACGAGGGTGAGGTCTATTGCGTTGCCTTCAGCCCTAACGACAAGCTGCTGGCCACGGCGAGCGCTGACGGCACGGCGAGAATCTGGGACGCCCACACCGGTAAGGAGCTGATAAAGCCCCTGCGCGGACACCAGGGTACTGTCTACTCCGTCGCCTTCAGCCCCGACAGCAAGCTCCTGGCTACCGGCAGCCAGGACAACACCATGAAGGTGTGGGACGCCACGACCGGCGAGCTGCAGATGACTCTGCGCGGACACCAGGGGCAGGTCCGTTCCGTCGCCTTCAGTCCCGACGGCAAGCTCCTGGCGTCGGCGAGCGCTGACGCCACGGTTCAGGTCTTTTACGTCGATTTGCATGACCTGCTCACGTTGGCTCGCAAGCGTGTGACTCGCGACCTGAGCCCAGCGGAGTGCGAGCAGTACTTCGGCTCCAGCACATGTCCCAAGCTGCCCTGAGAGAGCCTTTTCTGAATCTGCCGTAGCGCCGCGCTAATGGATGCGGATGCTTCCGGAACCGGTTTCGACGTTGACATCGGGACCGCCGCCGCCGATCTTCCCCGTCAGATGGTGATGATCCATTGATCCCTGAACGGTAATGTCGCGATCGCTGTGCACGGAGCCCGAACCGGTTTTGGCATCCAACGTAAAGGCGGCAGAGCCGGTCCACAACTCGACGCTGCCGGAGCCGGTTTCGATGCGCCAGGCAGAATCGGGTGTTCCAGCGACCTTAATGTCACCCGAGCCGGTATGAGCATGCAGGCCGCCGTGCAGGTCTTTGAGCTGGATGGAGCCCGATCCGGTTTCGGCTTTTACGTCGCCTTTTCCGGTCTGCTCCGCTTCGATACTGCCTGAGCCGGTCTCGACCGAGAATCCGCCTTGCAAGGCTGTGGCGCGGATGGACCCTGAGCCAGTGTTCAGTTTGGTATTGGCGCCCACGCCCTCATCGATCAGGCTTCCTGAGCCGGTGGCCGCGTTCAGAAAGGAGTCGGGCGGCGCCTGAACCTCGTAATCGATGGTGATGTTGTGCAGATTTTCATTGTGCGCGCCGATACGCACAATGTTGCCGGTCTGCTCAATGAAAGGATGCGCAGCGATCTCACGTACCTGTTCGTCGCTTCCGCCCCAACTCGACCGCACTCGGCCGAAGACGTGCACGCGTCCGGCGGGTCCGGTGGTGAGATGAATCGTGCCGGATCCGGTGGATACGGTCAGATCGACACGGCCGTTCACGGTCAGGTCGCGTTCAAATGTCTGCTCGGCGGCCCAAGCCGGACCGGCGGCAAGAGCAGCGAATGCGAGGGCCGCAACAAAAAGCTTCATGGCGATTCCCCTTTTCTTCTCACTCCAAGTTTACGCGCGCAAGTGGGCCGAAGTTCCATGGAAACGTTCAAGATTGGCTCAGGTCATTGTGCGATCCGGGGCGAATGCTATGCTCTGACGCAGATGCACGAGTTGCTGATCTTCAAGCCGGTCGCAGTGGCCATGCTGATCCTGGCCAACGCCTACTTTGTGGCCGCAGAGTTCGCGCTGGTTTCGATCCGCGAGACGCGCGTGGAACAACTGGTCGAAGCGGGAGTTGCGGGAGCGCGTGCAGTGCGGCGGCTGCAACGCAACCTGGACGACTTGCTGCCTGCGGTGCAGCTGGGTGTAACGCTGTGCTCGCTGGCCCTGGGCTGGTTGGGCGAGCCGCTGGCGGCACAGATGCTGGGAGGCTGGATAGGAGCGCTGCCGCACGCGCAGGTGTACGGTCATGTGGCGGCGGTGGTGGTGGGATTCGCCCTGATCACGTATTTTCACGTGGTGGCCGGCGAGCTGGTGCCCAAAGCGCTGGCGCTGCGCCGCGCCGAGGCGCTGGCTGTGGCCGTGGCGCCGCCCATGCTGGTGTTTATGGCCATCGCGCGCCCGGCGGTGCGCTTGCTCAGCAGATCGGCGGCAGCGGTGCTGCACGCGTTCGATATCTCAGCCAAGGAGCGCGCCGCGTCGATTCACTCCGCCGAGGAGTTGAAGCTGATTGCTACCGCGGCGCGGAGACTGGGCTTGCTGCCGGAGTTCCAGGAGATGCTGGTGCACCGCGCCCTGGAGCTGGGCGATGTGCCGGTGCGCGAGATCATGACCCCGCGGCAGAAGATTTTTTCTCTGCCCTCGAACATGCTGCTCGATGAGGCTTGTGCGCGGGTGTTCGCCCGCAATCACTCGCGCATTCCGGTTTACGACGAAGCCCGCGGCCCCGAGTACATTGTGGGCGCAGTGTATGCGCGCGACCTGGCGCGGACATTCTACTTTCGCGCGACTTCGGCCACGCATGGCGCGGCGGAGGTGCGTCTTGCGCAGATCATGCACGACGTTCTCGTTGTGCCCGAGACCAAGTCCACGCTGGATCTTTTAGAGGATTTCAAGCAGCACCGCCGGCACCTGGCTATCGCCGTAGATGAGTATGGTTCGACCGCCGGGCTGGTGACTGCCGAGGACGCCATCGAACAGCTTGGCGGCGAGTTCGAAGACGAGTTTGACGCGCCCTCGCACACGGTGTGGAGCAGCGCCGGCGGAGCCATTGTGATGGACGGAAGCGTGAACCTGCGCGACCTGGAGACGCAGATGGATTGGAGCCTGCCGCGCGACGGCGGCGTGGAAACTCTGGCCGGGTTCGTGCTGGCGCAGCTGGGACACATTCCCGAGACCGGTGAATCGCTGGAATACGATGGCCGGCGGCTGACGGTTCTGGAGATGGAGGCGCGCCGGATCGCCAAAATCCGGGTAGAGACGATTGAAGCGGCGCCGGCCGAATCGACCTGAGGCCGCAGAAACGGAGGGGTTGCGTTGGGGACCAGGTACCTGCGTGCATTCGTTTCTCAAAACGAGCTGCGCAAATCCCGGCGCGCATAGATGAAAATAGAATTGGATGAAATCTTCAAAACGCAATCATGAAAAAGCAGTGACACCGCCGCAAACAGGGATTCGCAAGTGGACCGCGCAGGAGTTCGAGCGGCTGGTCTTCGAATCGGAGTTGAAGACCGCGGTTTTTGACTGCGACGGAACTCTGTGGAGCGGGGACGCCGGGTACGGTTTCATGGGGTGGTCGCTGGAGCAGGGATTGGTGTCGCGCTCGACCCAGGACTGGATCGACACGCGCTACCGCGACTACAAGGCCGGGAATGTGAGCGAAGAGACCATGTGCGGCGAGATGGTGCAAATCTACGCCGGCTTGCGCGACGAGGAGCTGCGCGCCGCCGCGGCCCGGTATGTGAACGAATTTGTACGGGCGCGCATCTTCGCCGAGATGGCCGCGCTGGTGGAACGGTTGCGCAAGGCGGGGACGGATCTGTGGGCGGTGAGCTCGACGAACCGGTGGGTGATTGCCGAGGGTTTGCGCGATTTCAAAATTCCTGAGGAGCACATCCTGGCGGCGGAAGTACGCGTGGTGAACGGCATGATCACCAGCGAGATTGTGGATGTGCCTACGGGACCGGCCAAGGCGAGGGCATTGCGGCGCGTGGGTTTGACGCATCCCGACGCGGTCTTTGGCAACTCTGTGCATGACCTGGCCATGCTGGAGATGGCCCGCTGCCCGTTCCCGGTGAATCCTTCGCCATCGCTGATGGAAGCGGCGGCGAAACGGAAGTGGGGCTACTTCAGGCCGCAAGCGGCGGAGGGGCTGGAGGCCGCGGTGGCCGGCGAATAAACGGCTATTGGGCGCAATTTCGCGGGTTGAGGCGTGGGCGGCCATAAGGCCCGGGGGGTGCCCAGCACCGATGCCGGTGACAACTACCGGTTTGCCTTCTTTTACAATCGATGCGATGACCCCGAGTGGCCACAATTCCTCAACCCATGTGCCCGGGCCGGCGCTGCGCTTTGTGGCGGCGGGACTGATCGTGCGTGACGGCGAAGTGCTGATCGGTCAGCGGCGCGCCGGCCAGCCCATGGGTCTGCTCTGGGAGTTTCCGGGCGGTAAGATCGAGCCCGGGGAAAGCCCGCAAGAGGCGCTGGCTCGTGAACTGGCCGAGGAATTGGGGATTCACGCCGAGGTCGGCCCCGCTGTGACCCGCATCCGCCACCACTATCGCCGCGGGGGCGCGGTGGATTTGCAATTCTTTGCCGTGCGCAAGTTCACGGGCGAGATCGACAACCAGATATACGAGCAGGTGCGCTGGGTGAAGCTGGGGGATTTGACCGACTACGATTTTCTGGCCGCCGACCGGGGACTCATCCGGGACCTGGCGGCGGGAAAACTGCTTTGAGAATCGCGCCGGCCCGCGCGGGACGGTCAGCGCGTTGCAAGGCTCTTTCTTTCGCCCGCTGGATCGGGCTTTTGCCGCAGCCTGACACTGAAGCCCCAAGCTTGCGCCTGGGGTGATCGTCTTGCGGCCGCTCCTGCTGGCCTGGCGGCGAGGGACGATTGGTTGCTTACTGCACGCGGTTCATGGTGATGGAGCCGTGGGTCATCTGGTCAGTAAGGACCATCGAATTGGACCCGTTAAAGACGTAGGTATCGGTGGCGCCCGGCGGCTTGGCCACGACCTGGGTGGTGTAGTAGCCGCCCGCGCTCGGAGTACCGTCCCTCGCGGGTGGGTAGGGGTGGTAGATCTTCTGCGTTTTCGGCGCCCAGCTGGTTACGGAAAAGATGATGGTGTTGGGAGCTGCCAGTCGGTAAGGTCCGGATTGTTCGGTCATGAGCGTACCGGACTGCGCCGTCTGCGTGTATTGGCCATTCGCCTGGAATGTGATGGTGAGCGTGATGTTCTGGTAGACGCCGCGCCATTGGCCGCTGAAGCTGGGTTGCTGGGCTGAGGCTGCAACTGCCGCGAGCGCCAGAAGAAGCGCAAGAACCAGCCCGCAATTTCTGAGGAAGACAGGCCGAGCGGCCGAAGAAACACGAGAATTCATCGAGGTCCTCCGCATGAGCGCCCATTGAATGGCCGAATGATAGCACGGGCGCAGAACGCCGGACGAGGCCTTTCTGCCTGGGGTTGCTCAATCTTCCGGTTCGAACCGCCAGTTCGGGACTACACAAAAAATTCTTGCAATATGGGAACTTTTTGTCGGTCCAGGACATGACCATGGATAGAAGGACAGCGGCGATGGAAGACGATTCGGCTGGCTCGGGTTCGCCTCCGGTGGCAACGGCGAGCCAGGGATTCGGCAGACCGGAGGGTAACGGCGGCGCTGAAGCTCGCGATGACGCGCTGATGGCGGCGTTCGTCCGAGGCTCATCTGACGCGTTCGACGAGTTGTTCGGGCGTTACAAGCAGCCGGTTTTCGGATTCTTCTGGCGGCGCGTGGGCGAACGCGCGCAGGCCGAAGAGTTAACGCAGGACACGTTTGTCGCAGTTCTGCGCGCGTCGCGTCGGTATCGGCCACAGGCAGGCTTTCGGAGTTATCTTTACGCGATTGCTTACAAAATCCTGCACGCGCACATGCGAAGGGCGGCTTTCCGCGCCACGTTTTTTGGAATGACGCCTGAGCGCGCGGAACCGGCGAGGGAAAGCGGCGTTGAGAACCAATTGCTGGTGCGCGAGGCCCTGGGAAGCCTCGACCGCATCGACCGCGAGATTTTGCTGCTGCGCGAGTTTGAACAGTTGAGCTATGCCGAGATTGCCGAGGTTCTCAACTGGCCGGTGAACACGGTGCGCTCACGGCTGTTTCGCGCGCGCCAGGCGCTGCGCGAGAGGCTTTCTGCAGCGGCGCCGTCTGCGTGCCCTTCATT
>JASHYS010000328.1 GCA_030042915.1 Acidobacteriaceae bacterium | reverse complement strand
TGTTTGCTCATTGGTCGCCGTCCTTCTTGTTGGCCTTATCCTGGGCCTTTTCCATAGCCTTCTCGGCCTTGTGTTCCTGGCTCTTGGTCTCCACATTGCCCAGCACGCTCAGTCCGCTCAACCCGCTCAGCGCTCCCAGCTGGTCCATGCGGATGGGCCCGAGAATCAGCACGATGCACAGCTCCTTGGGCTCGGCTGTCAACACAAACATACCGCGCGACTCGCCGTTCACCTGCTTCACCAGCACGTCGGTGGTTTCATTGCTCTTCCGCTCGCGCGTGCGCACAATCGGCGTCCACTCTGCAGTCTCGAAGGTCTGGCGCAGCTTTTCCACGTCGTCCATTGAATACTCGCCTTCCTTGTCGAACTCGTAGTCGCGGACATAGATGCCGTCCAGCCCCTCGATCAACTGCTTGACTGCAGCGTCGTCCTTGTCTTTTCCGTCCATGAACTTGGCCGCAAAGTCGAGCATGTTTTTGCCCAGCGTCACCTCGGTCACGTCCGAAGCCTTCGCAGCCAGCTCCTTTTCCAGCGGCGTCGGCAAAGGCAACGGCGAGGGCGCCGGGGTGGGCGAGGGAGCTGGTTGTTGTGCCAGCGCCGGCGCAATCAACGCCGAAATTCCTAACAGAAATGCTGCGATCCGGTTTTTCATCTTCCTTGCTCCTGTTCTCATCCTGGGTTTTGTAACAAAGTCACAGCCTCACATGCTGCGAAAAATCTCAAGCGAAGTAGGTTTGTAACAAGGGCACGACTTTAGTCGCGCCGCAAATGTCGCAAAATGATCGTGGGCTTTAGCCCCTGAGCGTTTTCTCCTCAATCCACGCGGATCATGCAATCAGCGCTACCGCGTCGTCGTGTTCTGTTCCTTTAGCTGCACATTCACCTGGTCCAGTGCGTGAGTGGTAATGCGCAGCGCGGTGAAAACCTCGTGCTTGGCCTCCTCGCCCCGCCGATGCTCCTCGGCCTGGCGTTGGAGAAAGATTTCGCCCATTCCGGCTGCCGCAGCCACAACCACCAGAATCATCGTTGCCATCACCGCCGTTGCCGGTTCCCATTGAAAAATCCAGAGCCCAGGAGATTTGCGCACGCGCCCCTCGCTCCGGCGCAGAAAAATCTTCCGTTTCAGGCCCGTGGGCGCCGGCCGCCGCTGCATCGCATCGCGCAAGTCGCGCTCAAAATCGTCCATCGCCTCAAAATTGTCAGGCTCCACGCACATACTCCTTCAAGTGAATCGCAGCCTTGGCCCGCAGCAGCTTCAATCCCCGCTGCAGGTGGCTCTTTACCGTGGCCAGCGGCGCATCCAGCGTCACCGCAATCTCTTCCGGCGTCAGGTCCTCCTGGTAGCGAAGGATCAGCGCCGCGCGTTGCGCCTCGGGCAGCGTGGCCAGCAGCCGCTCCACGCGCGCTCCCAGCGGCGAGCTGCGTTCTTCTCCCTGCGCGCCGTGAGCCTCATCGATCTCCACCCACAAATCGATGCCGCGCACCCGCCGCCGGCGCAGCGCATCGGCCGAGCGGCTCATGGTCACGCACCGCAGCCAGCGGCTCGCGTGCAGCGGACTCTCAATCCGGCGCAGGTTCCGGTCCAGTTCAAGAAAAACATCCTGCGCAATCTCTTCTGCCAATCCACGGTCGCCGGTCATGCGTAGCGCGAGCGAAAAGACCATCGACTGGTGCTCGTCCACGAGTTGTTCGAAGTCGGGCTTCCAGTCATCGCCGGCCATAAACTCGCTGCTACCTTCCAATCCGCACCAACGCCCGCTGCGGGATGCAGAGATTACGTTGAGACTCGAGGTTCGGTTCAAACGAGAGCTGCCAATTCTTCTCAACCGCGATCCGGAGGCAAAACCGGAGGGAGCAGCAGCCTTCAGGCTGCTGAAACTCCGCATAAGAGGAGCTGCGCGGCTTTAGCCGCGGGCCTTTCGCGCGTGAACCGGAGGGAGCAGCAGCTATAGGCTGCTGAAATTCCGCATAAAAGACCTGCGCGGCTTCAGCCGCGGCCCTTTCGTGGCGGCGATTCCTGCCTCGTCAAGCCCATTTTTCCAAAAATATTTCGCAACCCCTTCAATATCAGCGTCTTGCGGAACCGTCAGATTTGCAGGTTATTTCCGGCATTTCGCTATCCTGAATTCAAATGCTTGGAATGGGTATCTCGGCGGCCCGCTGTTGGGCCGCCCCGCTCTCTAACCCACGCCGTTGGACGAACCTGAGATCCAGGGCGCTGAAAATGCGGATCTTACCGGGGAACCCTCGCGGCAACCACTTACATTGTGCGAACTTGCCGAAAAGCACCCGGGTGGGGGGGAGGGGGAGGGGGTATATAGGACTTACACTTTCGCTATGCACAAGCACGCGATTCTGCTCGGACTGCTGCTGGCCGCCACCGCGGCGCAGGCCCAGTGGGAACTCGACAACTCCGGCACCACCGCCGATCTGCGCGGCATCGACAACGTGGGCGGAGGCGTGGCGTGGGCCTCGGGCTCGAATAGCACCGTCCTGCGGACGGAAGACGGAGGGTATCTGTGGCAGGCGTGCTCTGTTCCGTCCGGCGCTGAGCATCTCGACTTCCGCGGCATCCAGGCCTTCGACGCAAACACGGCTATCGTGATGTCGAGCGGCAAAGGCGACCTCTCGCGCCTCTACAAAACCACCGACGGCTGCCAGTCGTGGAAGCTGGTATTCACAAATCCCGATGAAGATGGGTTCTGGGACGCGATGTATCGGGCATCCGATGGAAAGCTGTACGTGTTGGGAGATCCAGTCAACGGGACATTCGCATTGTTTCTGAGCCCGGATGCGGGAGACATGTGGTACGCATCGGGGGACAACGGTCGCGCGGCGCTGCCGGGAGATGGCTCTTTTGCAGCCAGTAACTCGGAGTTCGTGGGCTACGGTCCTTACCTTCTCTTCGGAACCGGCGGCACTGCCTCGAGTCATGTGTATGCGACCGGCGCAAGGTGCTCGCCGCCCGCGGGACATCCAAACGCCCCGGCCATCACGAATTGCACCGTGGGATGGAGCAAGGTCGACGTACCTGTGGGTTCGAGCACAGAGTCATCTGGAGTGTTCTCGTTAGCCCTCCGGCCGTACAACTCGAAAGCTGGGGTGTCGACCGCAGCGGTCGTTGCAGTCGGAGGCGACTACAAGAATCCGGACCAGTCAACGGCAACAGCAGCAGGGTCGATCGACGGTGGTGGAATTTGGACGGCGTCCGCCACCCCGCCGCACGGCTACCGCTCCGCCGTCGCCTACGACGCTGCCTCCAAAACCTGGATCACCGTCGGCCCCAACGGCACCGACATCTCCACCGACGACGGCCGCAACTGGCGCGCGCTCCATCCCGATCCCGCGCTGCACGAACCACCCGACGCCGACCAAAACTGGAACGCGCTCTCGCTGCCCTTCGTCGTCGGCCCGCATGGCCGCATCGGCAAGCTCCGCTCGACCGCGCTCGTGCCGAATGCGAGCCGCTAGGAGTCCGCACGATGCCGGACCGCATCCACGCTGCTGAACTCACACGTCGTGCATTCCTTCGGAACGCCGCCGCACTTGCCGGTTCCACCTGCGCTCTGCGCAATCGCTTCGCCTTCGCCGCTCCGGCATCGCAATCCACGCGCCTCACGCAGCTCTTCCCCGATCTCAACAACATTCACAAGTGGGACGACTCGAACGGCGACACCTGGGATCCCTTCTGGGCCGACGACGGCAATCTCTACGCCTTCAACTGCGATGGCCGCGGCTTTGGACCGCACGGACAAGGGCGCAATCTCGCCTTTAACCAGCTCGCCGGTACTGCGTGCGGCACGCTCACGGGATCGCAGATCAACAGCATGAATGAGTATGGCAAGAGCGGCCAGAAGGAGCCCGACGGCGCGACATGGAAGGCATGCGGCCAGGAGTGCATCGACGGCGTGTTTTATGCGTTTGTCTCCAGAAACACCTACGGCAGCGACAGCGGCGATGCACTGCTGCGCCAGACGGCGGTCAACAGCAGCCTGATCAAATCCACCGACCGCGGCCTCACCTGGACGCGATCGGCCGAAGCGAATTACGCGCGGCCCATGTGGTCCGGCTCGGCGTTCGGCGCTCCATTCTTTGTCCACTACGGC
>JASHYS010000028.1 GCA_030042915.1 Acidobacteriaceae bacterium | reverse complement strand
CCGGTTGCCGGAAGCGCAGCACGAAGAGCCCGGCGATGGTGAGGATGTAGAACACAAGCTCCGCAAAGATGATGTAGTCGAGCAGTTGGCCATACGATCCGGAGACGCAGAGGATCACGGTCCAGATGGCCTGCACCACAAGCCCGGCGGCCGGCGTTTTGTAGCGCGGGTGCAGCTTGCCGATTGAACGGAAGAAGAGCCCGTCCTGCGCCATGGCGTAGTAGGCGCGCGCGCCGCCCAGCGTAATGCCGTTGGCGCAGCCGAAGGTGGAGATCATGATGGCCGCGGCCATCAGAAAACCGCCGACGGAGGGGAAGATCTGCTGGAGCACTGCGGCGCCGATGCGGTCCTCGGCTGCGTACTGCACGCCGCGCGCCATCACCGTGGCCCCGTGCGCATCGCCGTGCAGCGGAAGCACCAGGATGTACGCGGCGCTGGCCAGGATATAGATGGTGAGAACGAATCCCGTGCCCAGCGCGAGTGAGAGCGGAACGTTGCGCCGCGGATGCTTGATTTCACCGGCCGTGAAAGTGACGTTGTTCCAGGCGTCGGCAGAAAAGAGCGAGCCCACCTGGACAATGGCCAGGATGACGATGACGTTCACCATCACCGTCGGCCCCTGCACGCCCACTTGCACGGGATGCAGCGAGTGCCAGCCGGCGTTGCGCCAGAATTGGCTCCAGTGGGCGCCGAAGTTGGCGGCAATGGCCGCGCTGTTGCGGCCGATGGTAAAACCAAGAAGAATGAGGCCGGCGAGCGCCAGCGCCTTGGCCACGGTGAAGACGTTCTGCAAAAGCGCGCCGAACTTTACGCCGAAAATATTCACCGCCGCGACGAACAGCACCACGATGATGCCGGCAAGATTTGCAGTGCTTACTCCGATCTCCATGTTGCCCAGCACCATGGGACCTACAGGAATGGGTGGAACGTGCGCGATGTGCCACAGCCAGTGCGTGCTCGACACCGACGGAAAGAAGACGCCGAGGAATTTGCCGAAGGCCACGCAGACGGCGGCGATGGTCCCGGTTTCAATCACCAGAAAGAGCGTCCAGCCGTAAAGAAATCCCCACAGCGGGCCCAGCGATTCACGCAGGTAGACATACTGGCCGCCGGCCCGGGGCATCATGGCGGCCAGCTCGCCGTAGCTGAGCGCGCAGATCATGGTCATCACCGCGGTGATGACCCACGCGCCCAGGTAGAGCGCGGGAGAATCGGTGAGGCGTGCAATGTCGCAGTCGACAATGAAGATGCCGCTGCCGATCATCGAGCCCACCACAATGGTGGTGGCGCTGAACAGGCCCAGCGACTGTACCAGTTGCGGGCCGGCGCCCTGGTTCGAGGGATCGGAGGCGATTGCTGATCCGGATGGCTGCACCGGCAATGAAGCCGCCTGCGAGCGATTGCCTCTCTCAGGCGCGCCTCCAACCTCCTGTTGCGTGTCGGCCATGATGATCCAAGTTGTTGATTTCGTGGTGCCCGGAGGGGGACTTGAACCCCCACGGCCGGTTAAGGCCTGCGGATTTCAAGCCCCCGATAGCGTACTCGTAAAGCCCCCTGGCTATCTGTATAGCGCATTCTACAAGACTTAGACGGCGCTGTAGTCGCGAAGAAAAGCGTGGCAAGAAGTCTGGCACTCTTCAGCGTGATTCGGACGTAACGGCGCCACCGTTGGGCACGGCGACTGCGACCGAGACGAGTTCGACGACGACCGCGGAGTCTACAGAGGCGGGAGACTACGAGATGCCGCCGGTGAGCAAGCCGGGAGCGGTGGAAGTGATTCACGGGGCCACAACGGGGAACGCGAATGACATGAAGATCACGGTGGACGGCGAGCCTGCAAGGATTCTTGTGGCCACGCCGCGGAGCGTTTTCCGGAGGGTGCCAGCCGACTTGCCTACAGGCGCGCAGTTCCCTGCGCGTTCCGCTCCGAGACTCGTCAGATGCCACTTTGGGCTTTGGTCACATGGAACCGAAATGAGCGCCCACAAAATCCCGAGTTTCCGAGGTAATTGGTGGTACACTTCCCTCCACCAGAAAAAGAGGGCCATTTTCCATTGCCAACGGATTTGCGTTGTTTCCCGCAAGGAGATGCCCCATGCAGCTTCCCCTCAAGCAGTGCAAAACCCCTTTGGAATTTCTTGGCTGGTTGTGCGTGTCCGCTGCGATTCTGATCGCCGCCCACCCCGCTGCCTCGCAAACCTTTAATCGAATTCAATTCGTGATTGTCACCGGAGGAGCCGATTTGCGCGGCGATTGCGCGGCTACGGCGACTCTCGAGGCCGCGAACGGGGGCGCGTTGCAAACCATCACGCTGTATAACGGCTCCGGTTCAGGATGGCCAAACAATTCAACCAACACTGTGACGGCAACGCTCAGTCCGGCGCTCACTCGCGCGCAAATCGCGCGCATCGTCATCACGCAAATTGAGCACAACAGCGGCTTCGAGACGGACAACAATTGGAACGTCAACAGCGTGACTGTCACGCTCTCAAATAACGGCTCAAGCGCGCAGCAGATCGTCAGTGACTCCGGAAACCCGCTGACGCGCCTTACCGGGTCGCAGCCCAGCTATACGATCACTGTGCCTCCCCCGCCAAGCCAGCAGCCTCCTGGCACATTCGCCACGATTCAATTCGTAATCGGCACCGGCGACGCCGATTTACGCGGAGATTGCGCGGCCACGGCGACCCTTGAAGCGGCAAACGGAAGCGTGCTGCAGACGATCACGCTCTATGACGGTAGCGGTTCGGGATTCCCGAACAACTCCATGAATACCATCACCGCGACTCTTAATCCGGCCCTCAAACCATCGGATATCGGCGAGATTGTCATCACGCAAATTGAACACAACAGCGGCTTCGAAACGGACAACAATTGGAACATCAACAGTGTGACCGTCACGCTGTCGAATCCCGGTGGCGGGTCCCAGGAGATCGCCAACCCTTCTGGAACTCCGCTGGCACGGCTCACCGGTTCGGTACCCAGCTTCACAATCGTTGTGCCGCTGCAGGCGCCTTCCGGTGAGTTCAATACAGTCCAGTTCACCATCGGCACCGGCGGAGCCGATCTGCGCAGCGACTGCGTGGCCACGGCAGCTCTCGAGTCCGCCGACGGGACGGTGTTGCAGTCCTTCACGCTTTACAACGGGACCGGGTCCGGCTGGGCCAACAACACCACGAACACCCTGACCGAAACTCTGAATCCGCCCCTCAAGCCTTCCGACATCGGGCACGTGTTGATCACGCAGATCGAGCACAATAACGGCCTGGAGACAGACAACAATTGGAACATCAGCAGTGTTACGGTTTCGTTGTCGAATGTTGGATCCGCGCCACAGCGCGTGATGACGTTTTCGGGGAATCCTATAGCGCGGTTGACCGGCACGCTGCCGAGCGTTCTGCTGCCACCCATGGCCGCCAAGACCGGCCTGGGCATGACCATGCCCGTCGATCCACCGAATGAGCTTCCGGATCTTAACCTGAACTCGAGCGTCGGTGACGGGTGGCTGCCCTGGGGTTATTTTGTTCCGCCCGCCGGATTCACAGATTCCACCAGTATGCTGTCCGTCTCCTGCTCCAGCTCGTGGAAGGGATGTCTGCCCGCCTGGAACGGCAAAGTTAATGAGCAGGACGGCCGCCTCAATCAGTTCTTTCGCGCCAACGCACAGTCGCACGACGCACACCTGATGTTGGCTCGCGCCGTCTGGCTGCGTCTTAATCAGAGTCTGCCCGGAAACGTGCAGGGCATGAGCTGCGGCGATACAAACGCGGTCTGCTCTACGGCGCTGGCGCAGCTTTCCGTCACAGGGCGCGAAGCCTTTAACTCGTTCGTCGGCTGGAACCCGGCCTTTGCTCCAAACTCCAGCGGTCCGCAAGTCAGCGATCTGGTACAGCTGGTGAAGAATGGACAGTCGGGCCTGCCCGCGATTGCGTCGAGCGTTGCCAGCGATCAGCTCACACAGGCATGCGCGGACGTGCTCACCGATGCCTACACCGCATTGTGGGCGATTCGATCGAACCAAACCGCGTGGCGCCAGTTCCGGTGGAACTCTAAATGGATCGCCGTCTCAGGTGAAGACGACGCACCGCATCGTCCTGTCAATGTTTTTAGCGCGCCCTTTCCGCAGTTCGAAGTCCCTGTGCCGGTGGTGGTTAGCGGCAAGACTGGCACGCTTATGACGCGCTACATGATCGCGGCCGGCTCGACGTTCATGAACCTGGTGCCCGGTCAGGCGCCAACCACGGCTCCGCCTATTCCCACGGATGCGTCGCACTCGGGAAGGTTGGCTATCCCCAACGATGTTCCCACCGCGCTGCTCGATGGCCAGCTCTTCAACAAGAACGTAATCGTCTACATTCACGGCGGCGGGTCGCGTCTCGAAGAGGCATTTCCGATGGCGAAGCAGTTTGTCTCGAGCTTCGGCGACTGGAGCAACAACGTCATCGTGATTTCGTTCGACCTTCCCCTCAGCGCTTATGACGACCCCATGGTGACTCCGACTGACGGCAGCGCACGGTTCGCGCTCGACGCCACTTCGAGCGCCTTTGAGAACGGCCCGAATGGCGGCGCGCCCGCAAACATCAATAATTTCCCCGTTCTCAACTTCACAATCAACTTCATCAATAACTTCATCAAGACACTCAACGACCAGAAAATTCTCAACGAAAATCAGGTGCTGGTTGTGATGGGGGGCAGCCTCGGGGGCAATACATCCCTGCTACTCGGCATGGATCCTCTCATGCCGCCCTTCCATTTGGATAACCCGCGCGCATTCACGGCTCCGGCGTCAGCCCCCGGAGGTGCCCAGCCGACCATTGTCTCGTGGTCACCGACCAGCATGGTCAGTTACCACGATAATGCCGGTACGATCGTCGGCTTCAACATGTGCTGCGCCAATATCCAGGTTGGCGCCGCGGTCGGCGCCGCGGCCGGCTGCGTGGCGGGGGCTGAGGCCGCCGGCGTGTACGGCTGCGTGGGAGGCGCCGCGATCGGCGGCGTGATCGGCGGTGTGGTTAGCGGCGTGGGACCCACCTGGCAGAAGGAGAACTCGAACACTCGTGCCAGCTATTTCTCTAATCTTTATTTCGCCGATACAAGCTCACTTGGCGGTCTCCCGCCCGACCCCGAGATGTGGTATCGCGACGACTGGACCGACCCCTCTGGAAAGAGCGCCACGACATCCCTGATCACGCAATCGCGTTTTGATCGTTATGAGATTTATTCGCCCATGGCAAGGCTTTGGACGACGTCAATCGACACGGAACAGGCGGTGTTCAGTTTCCAGAACAACACAGACACCTCCAATCAGACCTACCAGCCTATCTACGGGTTCATCCACCCGCGTCTCCTTCTGGCTACCGGCGCATGCGACGACTACGACAACGGCAACAGTACCGCTCCCTTTACGCCGCCGCCGACCTTGTCCACGGGCACCTGTGCTGGTCACGGCCTCGGCGATACTGGGACCAACCTCACGGTCCACCAGGATATCTACGGTTTTACCCACGACGTTGCCAACGACATGCGCAACGCAACCGGACGAACTCTATTTCTGAACGACACCGGGCATTCCATTCACGATGAGCGCCCGATTTTCTTCGCGCAACAGATTCAGTCGTTTCTTACGACGCCCGACAACAATATCAACATCACACTGCTGACGGGCAGCGATGACCTTCGCTGGAATAGCGAGGTACATGCCATGATCTCGGTTCCAGTGAGCACTCCAGGCGCTGCAGGCAAAGGAATGCTGGATTTCCCGTTGAATTACTGGTTTCATCCGTGGCCGTCAGCAAACGGTTCTCCCAATAATCCCTGCGGCGCTTGCTACAAGCTCACCAGCTTCCATCTTCCCAGCGCGTCGGGAGGAGGCGCCACGGAGAGCAACTTCACGATCGCATTGCCAACCGGCGTCTCGCCGAATTCGATCAGTTCGTTCCAGATTGAATTCATTGCGGGGACCGCGTCGATCGGCAATACCACAGATGCCTGGGCGCTCGATGGCGTCGCGGCCTGCTTGCCGAGCAGTAACGGTGGATTTGTCAGCTCGGGGCTTCCACCGAATGGCACAATCAAGGACTTCAATCCGTCTTCCGACAATCAGCCGATGCTGTGGCAGCCGCCTACCTTCCAGTCGCCGGCAACCTCCTCGCTGATGAAAAGCTGCAGCCCTCGGGCGACGAATCCTCCACCCAACGGCGATGTGCCTGGCACCATCTGGAACAGTGGTTTTCCTGCAATCGACTGAGAAGGCGAATCAGGAAAGAGGGCGGCTGAGGAGGGCTCACTGGTCGGGATTGCGGTTTGTATCAACTCGTCGCGGCCAGCTCTCTGCGATGCTGCGAGGTGGAAACGCTTCTCGATCCAGCACCCGGCGAGGAAGGTGTACAGTGTTGGCGTTTCCGTTGCCACCGCTGAAATCGGTGGAATGCAGGTTACTGGTCCTCCACTCACCGTCGAAGAGGCCGAAAGGCTGAAGGCGGGTGAACAGCTAACTGTCGAGCGCGCAGGGAGCAGGTTGACTCGCCAGGCGGCCTGCTAAGGCTCTTGCCCCGGCTGACCAGCACGTATACAAGGCACACTGGTAAATCTCCCCGGACCAGAATCGGGCCGGCCAACCTTCCTCACGTGCGGCGCGCCCTAGCGAGCGCCGCGAAGGAACTGGATTTATCACCGCGCGGCCGACGGCTTTTGCATCTTGCTGAGCTGCATGATCACTTCAGCCGGGAGCAGCGGAACCGAGGTTTGGCCCTCAGCGCAAAGCCTTCCGAAATGCCTCATGCCGTTCACGCGCCAGTTCCATCACAGCGGCGTAGTCGCCATAGCCGCGAAGCGGCGCCAGAAGCGGATCGCTCGCGAAATAGTCATAAGGATAGAAACCCAGATCAATGCTCCTGCGCAGCATGCGAAGAGAGTCCTGCGGGTCTCCCAGTTGTGCGTACGCCTGTGCCATCTTGTAGGTCATCTCGCCATCGTCGCCGCCGGATCGCTCGATATTCCCCATGATCCGCAGCCCTTGAGCGTCGTCGTGACGAAGAGCAAATGCGAGGGCCTGGCCTATTTGAGAATGCAGCAGCGCGGCATTCATTTCATGGGCGCGGTCAAACTCTGCTTCGGCGCTGCGGGCATCATGCAGGTAGTAGTACGCCATTCCCCGGTAAAACACGGTGCGGGCACTGTTGTCGTCGGGTCGCAGACTGTATAGAAATATCCGGTATTGGCCTAAATAGAGGTAAGTGTTGAACGTGAGATTCTCACTGACGTTCGGATTCAGCCGGAGCGCCAGCTCGCCCTCTGAAACGGATTGATTCAGTTCCCCGCCGAATCGATATGCCTCGCTCAGATACCAGTGCGCGAATGAATCTGTCGGATTGCGCCGGATCGACTCTTGAAGCAGGGGGATGGCCTGCTCCGCCTGATTGTTTTCAATCATATGGAGGGCCATCATATCGACGATAAAGCGATTGTCGGAGTCGAGTTCGATGGCACGGCGAAACGCTTGCCACCCCTTCTCAACAAACGCGGGGTCGCCGCCCTGCACGTTCGCATATCCGATGTACGTCGTCGCCAGTTCAGCCCAGGCCATCGCGTTCCCGGGCTCCAGCGCGACTGACTTCTCCAGCGATTGCATTGCTTCTTTGAAGTCGGACCTGAAACCTTCATCGGTGCCACGGAGGAAGTATTCGTAAGCAGCGGGATCCGTGGGCACATCGCGGTTCAGGCGCTCAGCCTCTTGCGGTTGCAATTCAAGGCCCATGGCATGAATTGCGCTCACAGCCACCCAGTCCTGAATGCGAAAAAGCTTGTCGTATTTCAGCTCCAGGTCTTCGCGACGCGGGCCGGCGTTGCTATCCATTCCGATGACTTCAATGTTGACGCGAAGATCGTCGCGGTCCTTGAGATAGCTCCCCGTCACGACGTTCTGCACATTGAGTTCGCGCGCGATTTGCCGTGCGTCAAGGTCCGAGTTCCGGTACTTTGCCACCGACGACAGCGGTTCGACGTTGATCTCCCTCACGTAACCGAGGCGATGAATAATCACATCCGTCAGTGCCAGGCTCAGGAAGTCCGTTTCGGCATCCGGCTTCAGGTTCCGGAACGGCAGAACGGCAAGGCTGCGCATGCCGGTCGAGACGGCGGGAGTTTTCACGGGGGTACGGAAGCGGTAAATTGCCAGCCCAAGCAGCGCAACACAAACTGCCGCGAGAGTGGCGAGAGCCGCAGTCAGTTTCCAGGATAAGGTTGGCCCGAGATGCCAGGGCCGGGTCCGTTTCAGGTCCGTCGACACTACAACTTGACCTACGGCCGCATAGGGTGAAGGTTCTGCCGGCTCGACCCCATCGTCCTCTTCTTCAATCTCCTCACGCAGCATGATGTGTGTTCGGGTGCGCCGGGTCACGACCACTTTGGCATCGCCGAACGGGAAGGGAATCGCATCATCTCCAGCAGTCTCGCGCACGCGGCACACAAAGCGATAACCCAGCTTCGGCACCGTCTCGATGTATTCGCCTGGCTTCGGTCCCAGAGCGCGGCGCAGCGCTGAAATGTGTTGTGTCAGGTTGTTCTCCTCGACAAAGCTGTCAGGCCACAACATCTGAATCAGTTGCTCCTTGGTCATTACGCGCCCGCTGTTGGTCACCAGCAAAACAAGGGTGTCGAATGCCTTGGGCGCAAGGGGAATGCGCTCGCCGTCGCGGGCAAAGATGCGCTCCGCGGGGTCGAGGCGGAAGACACCGAATTCGTACAAGTGTCTGGCTGCGTGCTGCTTGCCTGCGTTCATAGCTCGTTCAGAAAAATTTCAGCGGGCCTTCAGGACTTTTCGCCGACAGCCCGAGTAAGAAACGCAATGAGAAGCCCGAAGAATGATTGCGGGGAGGCGGGGATGGTCAGATTTTAGGCGGAAAAGCGGGCGTACGCAACCGGATCCTTCTTGGACTGACCCTCGATCTTTGATCCCCGACCCCGTCCCTTTGAGGTGCTGGATTTGAAGAAGAAGCGCATTGTGCGGACGGCAGAAGTGACGGTGCAGACGGAGGAGACAGCAGTTCAGAGACCGACTGCTCGGGACGGGGTTGCAGCTTCCCCCCCCGTCCTGCAGGAAAGGTCTGGGGTAGCCTCGACTGGGCTACACGCGGCCGAGCACTGGAAGATCCTGGGGCATTGCCTCGATCCGCTGCCTACGGAGCCGGAGCCGCACAGATAACTGTCGGGTCAAAGCGCGAAAACTAATTGAGCCACGCATGACTCAGGTTGGAGGTTCCGGATGCGTCGTCACTTCCTGTACCCTGGTTCTTCGTCAAATGGGTCAATCCCCCTCGCCGTTTCCATCGGCACGCCCGCCGAGCCCTGCCGCACTTCAGTGGCTAAAGCCCGTGCCCGCTCGGGGCTGAAGCTTGCCGCGCTTGTCGTTGCTCTGCTGGCGCTGTGTGCGCTGCCGCACCCCGCACCGGCGCAGCTGACCGCCACGCTCGAACCCGCCTGGTCGCAGCTTAATACCACCCAGATCAACGGCCCCTCGGCACGCGAGGCGGCGGCGATGGCCTACAACGCAAACAACGGCACTGCCGTGCTCTTCGGAGGAGAGGGTAGCTCTGGCCCTCTGGGTGACACCTGGATCTTTAATGGGACGAGCTGGACGCAGGTTGATACCACCCAGACCAACGGTCCCTCGGCGCGCTCCAATGCGGCCATGACCTTTGACGCGAGTACCGGCAAGGTGTTGCTGTTCGGGGGGATGGGAAGTACTGGCGTTTTGCTAAACGACACCTGGACCTGGAATGAAACGAGCTGGACGCAGGTTGATACCACCCAGACCAACGGTCCCTCGGCCCGCGACAATGCATCCATGGCCTTCGACGCGAGCAACGGCGTGGTGGAACTGTTCGGAGGGGCCAACTATACCAGCAATTTGAACGACATTTGGGCCTGGAATGGGACGAGTTGGACGCAGGTTGATCTAGGCCAGACCAACGGTCCCTCGGCGCGCGAAGGTGCGTCCATGGCCTATAACCCGAGCACGAACTCATTGGTGCTCTTCGGTGGGCTCGGCAGTAGCATTACTGGCGTTCTCGGTGATACCTGGGTCTGGAATGGGACGAGTTGGACGCAGGTTGATCTAGGCCAGACCAACGGCCCCTCGGCGCGCGAAGGTGCGTCCATGGCCTATAACCCGAGCACGAACTCATTGGTGCTGTTCGGCGGGCTCGGCAGTAGCATTACTGGCGTTCTCGGTGACACCTGGGCCTGGAATGGGACAAATTGGGAGCAACTGACCCCCGCCAACAGCCCTCCGAGCCGGCTCTTTGCCTCGACGGCCTTCGACGTCGCGCAGCAGCAGATGCTGATATTTGGCGGCCTCTCGTCCACCTTTACGCTTCTGGATGACGCCTGGGCCTTTCAGTCCGCAGGGGTCAATCTCGGGACGGCCAACGTGTGCCCGTCGGGAATCGGTCCATCTCCGTGCAGCCAGACCGGAGCGGTCACCTTCTTCTTCCGCGCGTCCGATACCGATATCTCTGTGGAGGTCGCCACGCAGGGAGCTCCGGGGCTCGACTTCACTGACCTCGGCAACGGCACCTGCGACACCAACGGGACCGGCCATAGCTACAACATCGGCGACATCTGCACGGTCAACCTCCAGTTCGCGCCTACGCTCGCCAACACCCGCTTCGGCGCCGTGGTGCTGAATGATGCCACCGGGGTGGCAGCCACTGGGTACCTCGACGCAACGGGCATGGCCCCGCAGATCGCATTCGCCCCGCCCACGCAGAGCACGCAGGGCGGCGCCTTCAACTTTCCCGAGGGCACGGCGGTGGACGCAGCCGACAACGTCTACGTGGCCGATACCGACAACAATGCGGTGAAGGAGATACCCCCTGGCTGTACGTCTTCCAGTTGCGTCATTACGCTGGGGGGCGGCTTCAACAAGCCCACTGGCGCGGCGCTGGACGGAGCGGGCAACATCTACATCGCTGATAGCGGCAACAACGCGGTGAAGGAGACGCCCCCCGGCTGCGCTTCGTCCAGTTGTGTCACCACGCTGGGCGGCGGCTTCAACAATCCGGAAGGCGTGACCGAGGACCCAAACGGCAATGTTTATGTCGCGGACACGGGCGACAATGCGGTGAAGGAGATGCCCCCCGGCTGCGCTTCGTCCGGTTGTGTCACCACACTCCCCGGCGACTTCAACAACCCCACTGGCGCGGCGGTGGACCTAGTCGGCGACGTCTATGTCGCCGATAGCGGCGACAACGCGGTGAAAGAGATACCCGCCGGCTGTACTTCCTCCAGTTGCGTCAACTCGCTGGGCGGCGGCTTCGACCAGCCCAATGCCGTGGCATTGGAACAGATCGGTTCCCTCAATGTCGTTTATGTCGCCGATAGCGGCAACGGCGCGGTGAAAGAGATGCCCGCCGGCTGTACGTCCCCCAGTTGCGTGACAACGGTCATCAGCGGCCTCGACGATCCTGACGGCGTGGCGCTGGACGGGCTCGGCGACCTCTTGATTGCCAATACCGGCGGCAACTCGGTAGTTAAACTCAGCGTCGCAAATCCGCCCACAGTGAACTTCCCCACCGCGACGGCCGTTGGCGAGGTTGACTCGACAGACGGCTCGATGGGATTCACGGTGGATAACATCGGCAACATGCCGCTCGTCTTGCCCGTACCTGCCACGGGCGAGAACCCCAGCGTCTCCGCGGGCTTCGAGTTTCAGCAGATTTCCACCTGCCTGGGATCTCCAGGCGCAACGCAGTTTGAGGTCGCCGTGGGCGGAAGTTGCACGGTGGAAACCACCTTTGCACCAACGGTCGCAGGCATCAACACCGGCTCCCTGGTATTGACCGATAACAATCTGAACGCCACCAATGCCATGCAGAGCGCCGATCTGAGCGGCACAGGCTTAGCCGGCACCAGCACCTCGGTCGTTTGCCCGCTGTGCACGCCGAATCCCTTCTATGGTATTCCGCTGACCGTTACCGCGGTGGTTTCGCCGGCGATCTCCTCAGAGGGAACGCCCACGGGAAGCGTTAGCTTCAGCGTCGATGGTGGTGCGCCAGTTTCCGGCACCCCGGCGACCTGCCCGGCTGGGTCTTCCTCGGACGACCTCTGCGATGCGTTCACCGGCATTGACCTGCTCGAAGGCGCCCACTCGATCCAAACCACCTTTTCCCCCACCGGCAACTTCCAGGGCAGCAACAACGTCCTCGATGTCACCGTCGAACAGGCGCCCACCAGCATCACCGTCGAGCCAACCGCATCGCCCCTCACCTACGGCCAGCCTCTCGCTTCGTCCACGCTCAGCGGCGGCACGGCTGTTTCGACCGTCACCGGCGCTAGCGTGCCGGGCACCTTCGCCTTCGCCACGCCCTCTATTGTGCCGGTTCTCGGTACCTCCTCGCAGAGCGTCACCTTCAATCCCCTCGACGGCATTGACTACGCGCCGGCGCCGGGCACGGTAGATGTGACGGTCAACCCGGTGCAGGTGGCGAGCGCGACTGTACTGACCGCAGCCACGCCTTCCGACGCCACGCATGTCCAGGCCAACACCGCTTATACCTCGGGTAACGACAGTACCATCATTTTCACGGCGACAGTGACGGGTGGCGGCGTACCCACCGGAACCGTTGACTTTACGGACGTCTCCAATGGCGGCTCCACGGCTCTGAACTGCGCCGGAGGGAATCCGGCAACCCTGAGCGGCGGCACAGCTACCTGCCAGACAACCATTTCCTCGGAAGGATATCGATCGCTCGCGGCGGCCTATTCGGGCGACATCGCCCACTTCGCAAGTGCCGGCAGTACTGCCGTCTTCACCCAGAATCACGCAACCAATACAGGAACGACATACTGCAACGCTGGCGCGATCACAGGAGGGGGCCAATCGCAAAATTCGTCCTGGGCGCCCACAGGTTCCAGCGAGAACATCAATCCGTATCCCTCTGTCATCTTCGTCGGGGACGGCGTGAACACCGACATCGAGGACCCGGTCAACACTGTGTCGATTCAGCTGAACAATTTCAATGTCACCGGCGACTCGCTGGGCACGAGCCTCCTGTTGGTGGCGCCTGACGGCCAGAATGTGGTCTTCTTGAACTCCGCCGGCGGCCCCGCTGGCATTTCGGGCAACCTCACCTTTGCCGACGACGGAACGCAGGTTCCGTATGAGCCCACGGACACGATTGGCACGGGAACGTACGAACCAACTGCCTGGCTGAAAACAGGCAACATTTTCACTCCCGCGCCTCCCTTGCCCGCGCCGCAGGCGCCGGCCACCATCTCGCAGGCCGAGCCCGCCGGCTCCGCAACGTTTCTAAGCACCTTCGGAGGAGCCACCGCACATGGGGTCTGGTCGCTCTTTGTCTACAACAATGAAGGTTCCGATGTCAGCTCCAGCCTGAACGGGTGGTGCGTCGACATTTCGCCCGCTACCGGAACTCCGACCACAACCACTGTCAGCGCCAGCGTCGGCGGGAACACTACCCAGAACGCGCTCAAGGGCGCCACCGTGCAACTCGACGCCAACGTCTCCAGCAGTGAGACGGTGAGCGAAGGCACCGTGACCTTCTTCGATACACCTTTAGGCACCGGTTCAGCCACGGAAATCGGGACTGCGAGCGTCTTGAACGGCACCGCAAGCTTGGACACAAGTTCGCTGATCGAGGGCGATCATAAGATCACGGTCCAATACGCGGACAGCAGTGGAACCTTCAATGCCAGCTCCGGCACTATCCTTTTCCGCGAGGACCAGGCCACCTCGACGCCAACATTGAGCGGAACCACCTGGAGCTACTGCAATCCGGCGGGGATCACAATTCCTGCCAGCCCGGCTCCCAACGATACCGGTGCGGCCTCGCCGAATCCATCGAATATTTTCGTTGGCAATCTGCCCGGAACCATCTTTGACGTCACCGTGACCCTGGACAATCTCAAAGTGCCGATTCTCAACCAAGTGGATTCCTTGCTCGTGGGTCCCAACGGAGGCTCAGCTCCGACGACCGCACAAACATTCGACTTCTTCTCAGGCCTTGCCAGCGGCTCGCCCTTTGGGCCGGAGAGCATTACCTTCGGCGATTCCGGGAGCACATTGTCCTGTACTTCGTCCGATGCGGTCCCTGCGACCAATTCACAGTCGGCGAGCTGCACAACCGCCACTTCGTACACTGCAAGCCCGTTCTACACCCTCCCCGACAGCTTCCAGCACGCACAGACGGCCGGAGGGTTCACCTTCAACACCGGGCCCTATGACGCGGGTATCGGTGGCGGGGTGTACCAGAACACGAACCCCAACGGCACCTGGAGCCTGTACTTCAACCAGACCCAAGCCGGCACCGGCAGCGGTGCTACCGGATGGTGCATGAACTTTACCGAGAATCCGGTGACCGTCGAGGACAACCGCAGCTACAGCGGCTCGGGCGGGAGCAGCACCTTCGAGCAGGCCCAACAGGGGAGCATCAGCATCGAGATCAGCGTTTCGGAGCAGACCGGCAACGGGCCCACCGGCGATCCAAATGGCACGAATCCCCTTACCGTCACCGACACGTTGCCCACTGGATTCACTGCCGGCCCGCTCCCCACGGGCACGCCCTGGAACTGCTCCGGAAGCACTACGATCAAGTGCACCAATGATTCCCCGGTCTCCCCGGGTAGCAGCTACCCGTTGCTGAGCATTCCTGTGAATGTTTCCGCCAGCGCTGTCTCAGGATCGAATGCGGTGAACGTGGCGGGCGCCGGAGTGACTACCATCAACAATAGCGATAGCGTGATCGTGGCTCCTTCACCGGTGCTGTCGGTGGCAAAGTCGCACTCCGGCACATTTACGCAAGGCCAAACTGCCCAGTGGAACATCACGGTAAGCAACACAGCGTCGGCCGGCACGACCAGCGGCACGACCAACGTGTCCGATACCTTGCCCGCGGGCTATTCGCTCAGCACCTCTAGCGGGAGCGGGTGGAGCTGCGCCGGCGCGACGACCGTGTCCTGCAACTCGACGCAGGCGGTCGCAGGCGGCAGTTCCTTCCCGACGCTTGTTCTTACCGTGAACGTAACAGCCGCGTCGCCGACCTCGGTTTCGAACACTGCCAGCGCCTGGGGCGGCGGAGACCAGACTCACGCGAGCTCGGGCACGGCGGCGGTTTCCAACACCGACACGGTCACCGTGGTGCAAGTCCCGGCGAGCATTTCCATTAATGGGATGCAAACCCAGTCGGAATCCATCCTGTCGCCGTTCGGCAGCGTGGCGGTAACGTTGTTGGATGCGAACAGTGTGGCCATCCCGAATTATTCGCCAGTGGTGTTCACGGCAACGACGGGAAGCACGGGGGCGAGCGGGACGTTCAGCAACAGCAGCAACACAATTTCCATCAGCACCAATGGCAGCGGTGTTGCGGCCCCCGGAACCTTCACTGCCAACGCCGAGGTCGGTTCGTATAGCTTGGGAGTGACCGCCGGCAGCGCCAGCGTAACATTCTCTCTGACCAATTTAGCGGGTCTGCCCGCCAGCATCGCCGCCACCAGCGGCAGCGGCCAGAGCGCGACCGTTGACATGCAGTTTGCCAATCCGCTCGTCGTGACCGTGCTAGATTCGCACGGCAACCCGGCGCCCAACATTACGGTGACCTTCAACGCGCCTTCACAGTCGGGCGCGAGTGCAACGCTCTCGAACTCGGGAAGCTGCATGACGCTACCGACCGGCAGTTGCGGGGTGACGGCCACGGCCAACGGCACGACCGGCAGCTACGACGTGACAGCGGCCATCAGCGGGTACGCCTCCGTAGGGTCCGTATCATTCGCGCTCACCAACAGTCCCGCGCCGGCCTACGTTGTGGCTACGCTTACGGACGATGCGAACGGAGCAGCCGGCAACTGCGTGAACCAGAACACGGGCGAATCGAGCAGCGGAGGGACAGTGAACGGTGACTGCACGCTGCGCGATGGCATCACTGCGGCAAATGCCGC
>JASHYS010000327.1 GCA_030042915.1 Acidobacteriaceae bacterium | reverse complement strand
CCGAAGTTCTCCTGATGCGAGGGCAGGACAAAAACTTCCGCGGCCGCAAATCCTCCCCACTTGAGCGAACCGCCCAGCATGCCCGGCCAGGTGATGCGATCCGTGATGCCCAGTTTCGCTGCCAGGGCCTCGAGCTCGCTCTTCCAGCCGTCCGGGTCTGGGCCGGCGATCACCAGATGCCACGCCGCATCCTTTGCCAGCACACCATGAAATGCTTTGATCAGAAGATCGGTGCCTTTCTTGGGATGGATGCGCCCTAGAAACAGGGCCAGCCGCTTGCCGCGCAGATGCGGCCAACGGCACAGAAACTCCTCGGCCGCGGCCGTGAGGTCACAGTCGGGACCGAACGTGCCGTAAGGCATTAGCATCTCATGCACCCGATACGGAGAAAAAGACTGCCTGGCCAGAATCATCTCTTCTTCACAGGTGAAGAAAACCGACGTTGCGTTGCGCAGTATCCGCTCCAGGATGAGGTGCCAATAGATAATTTTCTTAACGTGTTTGAGGGGGAAATTTATCTTGAAATATGGATCCAGCATGCCATGCGGAAAAACTGCATACGGAATGCCTGAACCGGCCAGAGCCAGGTAAGCGGCAACCGTGTTGTATTGCCAGATGCAATTGATCACCACGACATCGTAGCGGGAAAGATTTTCCTTGAGCCACGGTACTGCCCGCGACGAAAAGCCGTATCGAACCGGGTCGCTGCCCAGCCCGACCACGCTGGCAGGAAATTCGCATTGGCGCGCATATTCGGGTGAGTTTAACGAGGCAACTTCGACTTCGTGCCCTCCCATCCGATAAATACCGCAAAGCTGCCTCAGGCCTTCCACCGGCCCTCCGTAGCCCCGGTCGATCGACGGGATGACGTGGAGTATTCTCATTGAATTTCTGGAGCGGCCTTTTCTTCAAGCCGCCGCATCATCCTCTTTCCCGAATCGCAGCCATTCTCATCGGTGAATTGCCTGCTGCAAACGCTTCGATCACCGATTGCGCCCAGCGTCGCGTCCAGGGATTCCCGCGCCTGGTTTGGCGGTGCCGGCCGTTCGAATTCCCGTTCGCCATGGCTTCAGAAAGCCACTGCGTCATGGGCACGCAGAACCCTGTTTTGGGGCGATTGATAATCTCTTCGGGCAATGGCCTTTGCGGTGAAGATGCCAACATCCGTTTGCCGTTTCCACCCGTGAACCCGGGATGACAGAGCTGGAGTGCATCCAGCAAAGCCGCATCCACCAGCGGCGTGCGCAATTCCAGAGAATGGTCCATGCTGGCCCAATCGCTGTCGCGAAGCAGCTGGTTGCGCAGATAGAGACTGGAATCAAGTAAACACACACCGCCGGGGCCATTCACTGCATTCGCCTTGGCTACGCCTGGCGGAGATCCACCCAGCCGCTCTAATCCTTCTGCTGCCTGCTGCGGATCCATCAAATTTGGCAGTTCCCTTGGCAAGAACAGCGAGCGCTTGAGGAAATAGGCCCCCTCGAGCGAATTCATAAACTCGGGAATACCCTTCACCTTGGGGTGTGCGCCGTCATGGGCAAGATAGGCGCAGGCCTTTTCGACGAAGAAATGCCCGCTTGGAATCGCCGCAGCCATGCTACCCAGCTTGGCCGCGCGTGGCACTTGCCTGACCAGCGAATATCCGTAAAATGCTTCGTCGCCTCCCACGCCCGAGAGCACGACCTTGTAGCCCCGTTCCCGCGCGGCTTTGCTCGCGAACCAGGTGTTGACGCCATCGATGGAGGGCATATCCATCGCGTCCAGAATTCTGGGAAGATCTTCTTTGAATTCGGCATGCGATATGCGCCGCACCGTATGGGGCAAACCATAGTGCTTGGCAATGGCGGCAGCCACCGGCACCTCATCCTCATGCAGCGAAGAAAACTCATCAAAGCCGATGGTGACGCCCTCGACCTTCGCTCCCAGCTCGCTGGCCAACGCGGCAATGGTTCCGGAATCGATGCCGCCGGAAAGAAACACGCTTACCGGAACGTCTGAAACCAGATGAGCGCGCACCGACTCCTTGACGGCGTCGCGCACTCGCTCCTGCAACTCCTCAAGGGGCGGCGTCTTCCCTTTCAGGCGCCATCGATCCCGAATGTCGTTCCAGCAGACCGGCGATTGCGGAACGCCGTCTCGAACACGCATCCAGCATCCGGCCGGCAGCGAAAGCGTCCCGCGGTACAAAGTCCAGGGCTCCGGGACCGTGCCCCAAAGGTAGAAGCCGGCCAAACCAGCCGGCTCGCAATCCGTGGAAATCAACTGCGACGCCAAAAGTGCCTTGACTTGCGATGCGAAAACAAATCCCGTCGCGGTACTCGCATAGTAGAGGGGCTTTATGCCGTACGGATCGCGCGCCAGGAAGAGCTCGCGATTGCGCACGTTCCAGATGGCAAAAGCGAACATGCCGCGCAGCTTCGGCAGCATGCGCTCCCCTTCCCGCGCGAACAATGTGAGCAGGACTTCGGTATCGGATGTGGTCCGGAAACTCACGCCCTCGTTTTCGAGATCACGGCGCAGTTCGCGAAAATTATAGATCTCGCCGTTGTAGGTGATGCATAGATTTCCGTCACTGGAAATCATGGGCTGGTTGGCCCGCGCATCGAGGTCGAGAATCGCCAGCCGCCGGCTGCCCAGCGCCACACCCGCCGCGGTCCACAATCCCGCAGCATCAGGACCGCGCGCGTGCATGCGATCGTTCATGCGCTGCACCGCCTCAACCGCCGCAGGATTCACGTCGCCGGTTTTCGATGCGAAGCCCGCTATCCCGCACATACCGGCTCCTCATCGCGCATGCTGCGTATCATTGTGATGCGTTTCTCCATTCATTGCCGGCCGCGTGATTCAGGCTTCATGAGAGGTTTCAAAATCCGCGTACGCCTTGAACAACGCCTCTGGACTTGAGCCATCGTTCGAAAAAAGCCGGTGCAGCGGGCCGTGGCCGAGCATGATTGCAATCAGGGAGAGAACCAGTGCCTTCGCGCTGCTGCAGCGCACCTCGCCGCGGTCAACCCACGGCTCCAGGTAGCGTGCCAGAACCTCAACCAATTCGCCCAAATACCTGCGCAACAACGGATCGATCTCATCACCGAGTTCCAGGGTGCTGAATTGCATCAGGCGCAACAGCTCCTTGCGATGCATCAGAGTCGCGGCGATCAGTTCCATGGTGCGCGCCACGGCCGTCCGCGCGTCCTGCGCTTCGGCGATGCCTGCCAGCAAATCCCCTTGCAGCTTCACCTGCTGCAGTTGCGCATCGAGCACAGCCAGGTACAGGTCGCGCTTGCGCGGATAATGCCGGTAGATCGTTACCTCATTCACCCCAGCCCCGGTTGCGATATCACGCGTGCTTACGCCGTTATAGCCGAAATTGGCAAACATCTCGGCGGCGCTGGCCAGAATGCGGGCTTCGGCGCCGCCTCTGGCCAGATTTGTGGCTTTACTGGGAGGCATTTTGGGCGCGCCGCTGGCGGCAACCAGCAGCAAAGGCGGAGCAGTGTTTTTCTGAGTAGCCTTCGGCATGGCAAATCTTCCTTAAAAACCTCGGCCGCCGGACATGTTACCGTGCCCCATCCTTTTCAC
>JASHYS010000326.1 GCA_030042915.1 Acidobacteriaceae bacterium | reverse complement strand
ATCGATGCGATGGAAGATGGCCCATGGTGAATCCTGCAAACGGCGCTGAAGCTTACGCGGCAGCGGAGGCAGCGGCAGTTCGCAGCCGGGGCAAGCTGATCGCGTACCTGGCGGCGCGATTCGGAGACGTTGCGGCGGCCGAAGATGCATTGTCAGAGGCTTTTGCCTCAGCCTTGTCGGCATGGCCGGCGCAGGGCTGCCCCGCTAATCCCGAAGCCTGGCTGCTGACCGCGGCGCGGCGAAAACTGATCGACCAGATTCGCCGCAACCGCGAAACGTCGAGCCTCGACGAACCGGAGCAGCTGGCCGATGAACTGATCGCGGCCGCGGACGACGGGTTTCCTGATCGGCGGCTGGCGCTGCTGTTTGCGTGCGCGCATCCGGCCATCGATGCCGCCATCCGCGCGCCGCTGATGCTGCAGGCGGTGATGGGATTGGAAGCAGCCCAGGTAGCTTCGGCCTTTCTGGTTTCGCCGGCTGCCATGGCGCAGAGACTGGTGCGGGCCAAGACCAAGATCCGCGATGCCGGCATTCCCTTCCGCATCCCGGATCGCAACGAACTCCCCGGCCGTCTGGAATCGGTGCTGGATTCGATCTACGCGGGCTTTACCGAAGGCTGGGTCGATGCCACCGGAACCGATCCGGCTCGCCGCGAACTGGCGGGAGAGGCAATCTTTCTCGGCAGGCTGCTGGTGCAGCTTCTTCCCGGCGAGCCGGAGACATGGGGCTTGCTGGCGCTGATGCTCTACGCCGAGGCGCGCAGACCGGCGCGCCGCACCGCCGGGGGTGAGTTTGTTCCCTTGCGCAGCCAGGACACGCGACTGTGGGACTGGGGAATGATCGCAGAAGCTGAAGCTGCGCTGCGCACTGCCAGCCGCGGCGGGCGCATTGGACGATATCAGCTGGAAGCCGCTCTGCAGTCGGCGCACGTGGAGGGCGCGCGCGCCGGAACCGTCTCCTGGACCGCGGTCGTGAGCCTGTACGACGCACTGGTCCATTTGACCAACTCGCCCGTTGCGCTCATCAATCGCGCCCTGGCACTGGCGGAGCTGGAAGGGCCCGGCGCTGGATTGAAGGCATTAGAGGAGGCCGGCGCGGACCGGCGGGTGGAGTCGTATCAACCGTACTGGGCCGCGCGCGCCAATCTGCTCGGTCGCACCGGGTCGTATGATGCGGCGCGGCACGCCTATCAACTGGCCATCGGCCTGGAAAGCGACCCCGCGGTTCGGGAATATCTCCGCCGCCGCTGCCAAGAACTCCCACGGTGAGTGGACGACGAGGGCCAAGTCACTCTCATGCTCACGCTAGCGCTTCACTCACCTTCCTATGCGCCAGTGGAGCACTGCGGCCACGCCCCACGGATGCGCGCCGTAAAGCGACAAGAGCCGCGGCGGAGTGGTGTACAAAGTGGGCTGTGCGCCCAGCTCCAGCGAGCTCCAGTTGCTGTGCCAGATGCGATGCGCGTATCCGCCGGTGTAGGCCTGCACGCGGCCGACCACGCTTTCCTCAGGCGGAGCTGAGGCGCCCAGCAGGTCGGTCGTGCGGTCGTCGTTCTCGATGCGCGTCCACAACGACTGCCGTTCCCGCAGCCGGGCTTCGCCTTCGAGCAAGTAGCCATTGGCGTTCACATTCGTCCCGATGGTGTGATTGCGGCCCCAAATCGCCGTCGCATCAAGCTCCGCCGCAGTCCACGCATCGTAGAAACTCAAGGATGCCGTCTGGCGCAGCACATTCTCCTGCGGATGCAGCGCCTCGGGCGAGGTCAGGTGGCCGAGCGAATATTGCGCAATCCAATCGCGCGCCGGCGCCGCAGTCAATCGCGTGGACCACGAATCCACAGCACCAACGGAAATGATCCAGCGGTTTTCGCCGGGTTCGCGCCCGTGGAACCCTGAAGCTTCAAGCCGCGCCGGGCCCCACGCGAGCCCGCCCGTCACCACGTCGTAGGCGATGTGCGTCGAATCCTGAAGATGATGCGCCAGCGGCGCCAGCGGATCGCTCTCCGCGCTCATGCGATGCGGGTAGGCCACAGGGCCCAGCGCGGGATCGCCCACCGGAGCTGCGTAGATCGACGCCAGGCCGCGCTCGCCCTGCTTCCAGTCGTAGATCGCGGCTAGTTCCATGAACAGATTGTGCGGGTGCTGCCCATCGACGATCGGCTTGCCGAAAGCCGTCTCGCCCTGCTGAAACAGCTCCGGGTAGTAGCGCCCGGTGACGGTCGCCGGCTCCAGGCTGAACATGCCGGCGAGGGTCCATTGGCCGTGCGCCGTGGTGCGCTGCGCCATGGGCATGATCCAATTCACGCTGAAAAGCTTGTCGTGGCCGCGCGGGCCGGTTTGCTGCTGCTCGACGACGCTGGCTTCGCCGTGCAGCATCTCCATCCAGTTGCCGCTCATGCGCATCAGCATGGGCGGCGCGCTCGAATCCGGCTCCAGGCTGGTGCCCGATGCGCTGTGGCGCAGCACATTGTCGCGGAGCGTCTGCACCGGCCCGCCCATTTGCATCTGGCCGCGCAAGCCTACCGGCACCGACAACACGAGCGCACAAAACCAGAACTTCACTTCAGCCTCCGCGAGGAGTATGGTCCTCGCTCACAGCCGCCGTCCGGTTGACGCTGTCTGCTCGAACCCATATGATGGCTCTACTTCCGGCCGGATTCGCTTTCATTTCCATGCCTTCCACTCTTCAATGCCATTCCAGCCGCACGAAGGAGAGTATCCCATGAAGATGGCGAGAATTCCTGGCTGTCTCGCCCTCGCGGCCGCGACGCTGGCGGGTGCGCAAACCGCGCCGCCCACCAACTACATCATTACCGAGATGCTTTCAGGCGGGGCGCCCGGCGCCACTGAAACCATCTATCGCAGCGGCGACAAGGTGCTGACCGATGTGACGCAGCCGGCCCAGGGCGCAGCGGCCGCCACGCACACCATGACGTTCTACGATTTGAAGGCGCAAACCGACCTTTCGTGGAACGCCGCGGTGAATCCGCCGGTTTGTGGAGGCAGCGGCACTTTCTCGGGCGACTGGGGCGACCCTCTTGCCATGACCGCGGAGTTGAACGAGGGCATCTCCGGGGGTGCACTGAAACCTGCCGGCACTGAAACCCTCGCCGGCATCCCCACCCAGATTTACCAGGGCAGCGACGCGCAATCGACCACCAAGGCGTGGCTCGACAAAAAGGACGGCATCGTGATTCGCGCGGTAGTGAGCGCGCCCGGCATTGCTCCCATGACGGTGGTCGACATCACCAAGGTGTCGCTCGACACTCCGCCCGCTTCGATCTTTACCCCGCCGGCAGCTTGCGGAGCCGTCAAACCGCCGCCCAGTCCGGGGCAGCTGATTGAGCAGGAGACCGGCGACAATCCAGCCAACTACGTCGATGCCATCTATGGACCCGGTTCGCCGAAGTCCTGTTCCGTCGTTCTGCGCGTGGTGAATGCCGCGACTTTGACGCCGATTCCGCACATCCAGGTCGCCATCGACACCAGCTACAAGCAGGACGATCCGCCTCATTACACATCGGGGATGCGAAACGACGGTACGGTGAATTACGCCGGCGGGGCAATCCGCGAGATCACCAGCCAGGCACACGACGGCATGGTGCCACTGGGATCGCCGCCGCCGTATTTCATGCTCGACGTCAACCTCATCCATCCCGGCCACGGCGACAACCTGGCGCTCATCTATCGCCAGTGCTTCGCGCCCACCACGGTCCTGCTCTACGTGGTCAAAGACTACGGGCAAGCATCGGAGAACGGCGACTTCTTGTGGGTCAAGGCGGGGAAGAACGCGGCCGCGCCCGCGCACTAGCAGACCTCGCAGATTCGCCGTGGCGTTTCGAGCGGCTCAAGCCCCGCAAGCTTGAGATTCGTGCGCCACGTCTTTGAGAGCGCCCGCGTTCCATCAAAACTTCACCGTCAAGCCTTGGCGGGCCGGTTTCACAAGCTTGCTCCGGCTGCCATCGAACCATTCCACGCGCACCGTTTCCGGCATGGGCAGATGTCCGGCGGCATCGGGCGCAAGCACCAGTGTCCGGTCGCGGTCGTTCCACACGCATTCCACTCGCATGAATTCGCCGCTCTCATATTGATAGCTCGAGCCGTCGTCGTCGTACCAAGTGAAGCGGCCATCGGCACCCGGGTAGATCCTCAGAGTTACCGGCTCAGTTGACGGTTCGGCGGTGTACTGGCGCACCGGTCCCACTGGCAAAACTGCGCCGGCCTTCACATAGAGAGGCATCGTCTCCAGGTCCACCGCGCGCTCCATCGGCTTGCCGCCCTCCACGCCGGCTCCGGCCCAGTAGTCCCACCATTTGCCCGCCGGCAGATAGAACTTCCGGCTCGCAGCGTCCTTCTCGTAAACCGGCGCCACCAGCAGATGATCGCCCCACAAATACACGTCGTCGCTGAGCGCCGCCTGGATATCGTGCGGCCATCCCAGGCAGAGCGCGCGCATCAGCGGCAGCCCCGACCGGTGCGCCTCCGCGACCGTGGAATAGAGATAAGGCAGAAGCTGATAACGCAGGTCGAGATACTTGCGGCAGATCTTTTCCACGTCGGGCCGGTGCAGGTCGGCTGAAGCGGGCCACCCGTCAACCCAATCGCCAGTCATTTCTTTGGGGCCTGGGTCGCCGGTATTCCAACCCCACGGCAGCCGCAACTTCCATGCGCGCCCGTGCCCGCGGAACGATGGACAAAACGAGCTGAACTGGAACCAGCGAACGAAGAGCTCGGGCGTGAGTTCTTCGGTGGGCACAAAGCCGCCGGTATCCGAACCCCAATAGGGAATCCCGGAAAGCCCCGTAACGATGCCGTTGGTGATTTGTGCGCGCAGTGCCTGCCAGGTGGAAGACGTATCGCCCGACCAAAGCCAACCGTAGCGCTGCAGCCCCGCGTAGCCGTTGCGATGCAAAGCGAATGGTCTCTCGGCGGGCTTCGTCCTGCGCGAACCCTCAAAATACATGCGATTGCGATCGAAGCGCGCGAAGACAGAAAGCTGATCGCCCTCATCCGGCCACCAGCCATCTACGCCAAGACGCATCAGCGCGGCATGCCGTTCCCAGTACGATGCAGCATCGCCTGGCGCCTCGGCCGCCGCGCCCGTATCCGCAACACTCCCGTGAAAGTCGGCGGGAGGCACCACGTGAAGAATCACCTTGAAGTCTTGTTCGTGAAGCTGCCGCAGCATCGCTTCCGGATCGGGAAACACCTTCTCGTTGAAGGTGAACGAGCCGTGGCCTGTGTTCCACCCTGAAGGGCAGAAGCCCGTCCCAAGATAAATCAATGCGTCGCAGGGAAGCTTTTTCTCGCGAAATGTGCTCGAAATTTCCAGCAATTCGTCACGGCTCTCCAGCGTGCGATGCGATTGCACATAGCCAAGCGACCAGCGCGGAGGCATATGCGGGAAGCCCGTGAGTTGCGCGTACTCGCGCAGCACCTCAGCCGGGCCGTTGCCGAACAGCAAGAACACATTGCGTGTCGACGTCGCCGGTCCCCTGTAAGCTCCTTCTTCCTGCGTGAACTCAAAGCTGCCCAGCGGTTGGCCGATAAAGATTCCCCACCCCGCAGAACTCAACACGAGCGGAATCTGAACCCGCGCGCCGAAGATCCGATAATCCGAGCCCTCCTGTCCGCTCGACCGTCCCTCCCTCGCGCCGCGGTGATCCAACGGATGAGATCCTTCACCCAGCCCAAACACAGGACCATTCACTGGAAAGTGAATATCGGTGCTTCCCGCATCGAAGCGAATCTCCTGCAGCTTTGTTCCGCCGTCGATTACCGCGATGCGCAAGGGATTCTCACTGATCTGAATGGAATATTTTCCCCAGGCAACCAGACTCGCATGCTCGCGGCCCGGCTTCTCCAGCGGCGAGGGCCATTTTGCCGCTTCCACCGCGAGCTCGTTGTCCGGGGCCTCATTGTCGACCGGCGCAATGCCGATTCGCAGCGTATTGGCCGACATCGACGTCAACTCAAGGTCGAGCAGTTGCGGGAGGTCTGCGAGCTGCCGGCGTTCTCTGCCGGCAAGGATGCCTGCGGCCATCAATCGACGCCGGAAGAGCATCTGCGCTGAAGCGGCGGCAGCTCCCCTCAGGAGATCCCTTCTGCTTATCGCCACGGGCAATTGCGCTCCTTTGGTCTCATTGCCATCGGATTTCTCCACAGCCGGTCAACCACCAACAGCCGCCAAAGTGGCCGTGATCCTGATCCTAGTCGCTGATACCCCTGGGCCCTCAACAAACAGGTGTCACGCTGAGGCCGGCGGGGCTGAGGTATCATTCCACAGCAGGCAGTCTCACGGCATTTCTCCTTCAGCTATAGCTCTCGTAAGTCTTGAGGGGGGTGGCGATTTCTTGATGAAATCGCCACCTGGAGGTAAGAGCTTCGGCGGACATCTGAAGGAGAAATGCGTTATCTTTCCCAAGCACTCCAGTGTGCCGAATGGTTCGGCCCTGAATGTCGACGCGATTCGTAGCGCACTGGTTCTGATTCTCAACTGGAGTTCGGCCATGACTTATCCCGCCTTGCGCAGATTTGCGACCTGTTCTGGACTCGTATTGTCTGGACTCGCTTCTCTCATTCTCATTTCAGCCATTCCACTCACGGGTCAGGCGCCCGGAGGCCGGCGCGGTTACTATTCCAGCCCCTCATTGCGCGGCCAGACGATTGTCTTCTCCTCAGAGGGCGATCTTTGGACCGTGGGCGTGGAAGGCGGCGCGGCGCGGCGGCTCACTACGGGCTCAGGCATCGAGGACGAGGCTCGGATTTCGCCCGATGGACAGACGGTGGCCTTCAGCGCCGATTACGAGGGACCGCGCGAAGTGTATACCATGCCGATCGATGGCGGATTGCCGCAGCGCCGCACCTGGGATGGCGACTCGGCACCGGAAGGCTGGGCTCCCGACGGGCGGCTGCTGATTGCCACCGGCCGTTACTCCACGCTGCCCGAAGCGGAGCTGGCGCTGGTAGACGATCATGGCGGGCGCGAAATTGTGCCGCTGGCCCAGGCAGCGGAGGCAGCTTATTCGAGCGACGGCCACACTCTCTATTTCACGCGCTGGCCGAGGCAGTGGAGCGAGACCAAACGTTACAAGGGAGGCTGGGCTGAGAGCATCTGGAGCTTTGACGGCAAAGATGAAGCCACTCCGCTGACCAGCGACTACCCCGGCACGTCGACGAATCCCATGTTTTGGAACAGCCGCGTCTACTTTCTCTCGGACCGCGATGGCGTAGTGAATGTTTATTCGATGGACGCGCAGGGTCACGATGTAAAGCAAGAGAGTCATCAGCGCCTCTTTGATGTTTCATCGGCGTCGCTTGACGACGGGCGCATGGTTTACGCGTCGGGCGCGGATTTGTGGCTGCTCGACCTGAAGAGCGGGAAGGAAGAAATCATTTCCATCACGTTGGTTTCAGACTTCGACCAGCTTCGCCAGCATTGGGTGACCAAACCGGACAAGTACCTGACGCAGGCGCACATTTCACCCGACGGGTCGCAGCTTGTGTTTACTGCGCGCGGCGAAATCTACAAAGCGCCGGCAAAGACCGGCCGGGTGGTGAAAGTTGCGGGCGAATCGGATGTGCGTTATCGCGAAGCGCGCTTCCTGCCCGACGGCAAAAACATCGTGGCGCTGTCGACGAAAACCGGGGAGACAGAATTCTGGAAGTTCCCGGCCAACGGCGAAGGTGCGCCTGAGCAGTGGACAAGCGATGCCAAGGTGCTGCGCTGGGAGGGAGTTCCCTCGCCGGATGGGCTGTGGCTGGCGTTTCACGACAAGAACCATCACTTGTGGATTTACGATGTCAAAGCCAAAACCGATAAACGTGTGGCGCAGTCGCTGAACGCGGACTTCAGCAATCTGACCTGGTCGCCCGACAGCCGCTGGCTCGCCTTTAATGTGGGCGCGGAAAACACCTTCGAGCAGATCAAGGTGCTCAACGTCGCGTCGGGCGAAATCAAGGCGATCACTTCGGACCGTTTCAACAGCCAGAACGCGGCTTGGAGCGCGGATGGCAAGTGGCTCTACTTTCTCTCCGACCGTAATCTGAGCTCGACCATTCATTCTCCGTGGGGACCGCGCGCGCCGCAACCCCACTTTGACCGGACCATGAAGATCTACGAGCTGGCGCTGGTGCCGGGTCTACGCTCGCCTTTCCTGGCGGCCGATGAACTGCATCCGGATACCCCGGAAAAGAAAGACACCGAGAAGCCCGATACCGAAAAGCCAAAAGACAACGCTGCGCCGGCTGCGGCTGGCGACAAAAAGCCGGATGACACCAGCAAGAAGACCGAGAACAATACAGGCGACAAGACCAGCGGGAAAGATGAGAAGAAGCCGGCCGAAGAGAAGAAACCACCCGAGGTGAAGATCGACTTTGCCGGCCTCGATGCCCGTCTTGATGAGGTTCCTGTCGCGCCCGGCAACTATGACTCGCTCGATGCCACTGAAAAGCGCCTCTGCTGGACAAACAGGAGCGATGGTCCCGAGCCCAAAACTGCGCTGCAATGTGTTGACATTGCCAACAAAGGCGACGAACCGGATACCTTGCTCCCTGACGTGAAGGGCTACGAGATTTCGCTCGACCGCAAGAAGATGCTGGTTTACAAGGGCGACGACTTTTACGTTTTCGATTCCGACGCGAAGGGCTCGGAATTGTCTGACGCCAAGAAGCTTGCCAAAAGCCAGGTCGACCTTTCGCACTGGACGATCTCGACCAATCCTCGCGATGAGTATCGCGGGATCTTTCTCGATGCCTGGCGGCTGGAGCGCGACTATTTCTACGACCCCGGCATGCAGGGCGTGAACTGGACCGCGATGCGCGACCGCTATCTGCCGCTCGTGGATCGCGTAGCAACCCGCGACGAGCTGAATGCAGTGATTGCGCAGATGGTGAGCGAGCTTTCGGCACTGCACACGTTCGTGCGCGGCGGCGACGATCGCAAACCTGCCGACAAGATTGACACCGCGACGCTGGGCGCCGTTTTGCGCCGCGATGAAAAGGCCGGCGGCTACGTGGTAGAGCACATTTACCTCCACGATCCTGATTTGCCTAACCAGGCGCCTCCGCTGGCGCGGCCCGATTCACTGGTGTTGGAGGGGGAAACGATTGTAAGCATCGATGGCCAGAGCCTGTTGAGCGTAAGCGACGAGCGCGAGTTGCTGCGCGGCAAGGCCGGGCAGCAAGTGATGCTGACAGTGAAGAACGCCAAGGGCGAAACCCGCGATGTGCTGGCCAAGCCCATCAGCGAAGAGACTGACAGCCGCATGCGTTACGCAGAGTGGGAATACACCCGGCGCACGAAAGTTGATGAGGCGTCGAAGGGCGCGATCGGTTACGTCCACCTGCAGGCGATGAGCTCGGGGGACATTGACCAGTGGGCGCAGGAGTACTTTCCGGTTTTTGACCGGCAGGGTTTAATCATTGACGTCCGCCACAACGAAGGCGGGAATATCGACTCGTGGTTGCTGGGCGAGTTGCTCAGGAAAGCGTGGTTCTACTGGCAGCCGCGCGTGGGAAATCCGTCGTGGAACATGCAGTACGCATTCCGCGGGTACATTGTGGTCTTGTGCGATGAACAGACCGCCTCAGACGGCGAGGCCTTCAGCGAAGGCTTTAAGCGGTTGCACCTGGGCACACTGATCGGCACGCGGACCTGGGGCGGCGAAATCTGGCTTTCGGGCAGCAACAGGCAGGCCGATAACGGCGTGGCGACCGCTGCCGAAATGGGTGTGTATGGGCCTGAGGGAACCTGGCTGATCGAAGGACACGGCGTGGACCCGGACAAAGTGGTGGATAACCTGCCGCACGCCACCTACGCCGGGACGGATGCGCAGCTGCAGGCGGCGATCGATATGCTGACGGAAGAGATCAAGCAAGATCCGCGGCCCGTTCCGCAGCATCCGCCTTATCCCGACAAGTCGTTTGAGTACAAACCTTAGTGTGGTGAGTCCGGGCGCGCTGTATCCTGTTCTTTCTGGCGGATGGCGGCCGTGTGAGAAACTGGAAGCAGAAGCTCTCCGCGGCCGCGCACGCGTGCCCGTTATCCTCTCCAACCCACGTTGAGAAGAGCATCAGCGGCTCAAACCGCGCTGCCACAGGAGTGCGAAAAAGAACGAGCTTTCGGGATTCGATCCCACCCTAACGTTCTTTCCCACCCTAACGGCAGAAAAACAAAGGCGCGTTAGGATAGGCACCGGGTTCCCGGACCTGGGGCACTCGACAAAATAAGCTAGCGGCTAAAGGCTGTTTTCAGAATGATCAGTGTCAGCAACGTTTCGATGCGCTACGGAGCGAAGGTTCTGTTTGAGGACGTGTCCACCGCGTTCACTCCGGGCCGGCGCTACGGACTCACCGGGCCCAACGGCGCCGGAAAATCGACCTTCATGAAAATCTTGACCGGCGAGCTCGATCCGCAGAAGGGCTCGGTGGTGCGCCCGCGCAAGCTGGGCGTGCTGCGCCAGGATCAGTTCGCCTTCGACGCCTACCGGGTCATCGACACCGTGATCATGGGCAACCAGCCGCTGTGGGCGGCACTGGAAGAGCGCGACCGTATCTACGCCAAGCCCGAAATGAGCGACGAAGACGGCATGCGCCTAGGCGAGCTTGAAGGCACCATCGGCGAAGAGGACGGCTACACGGCCGAAAGTGATGCCGCGGTGCTGCTCGACGCCCTCGATATTCCTGAGCCGCTGCACGCGCGCAAGATGAGCGAGCTGCAGGGCGGACAGAAGGTGCGTGTGCTGCTGGCGCAGGCGCTCTTCGGCAAGCCGCAGGCGTTGCTGCTCGACGAGCCCACCAACTACCTCGATCTGGACTCCATTCACTGGCTGCAGGACTTTCTTACCAGCTACGATGGCACGCTCATCGCCATCTCGCACGACCGGCACTTTCTGAACTCCGTCACCACGCACACCGCCGATATCGATTACCAGACCATCATCACGTATAGCGGCGGCTACGACGAAATGGTGCTGGCGAAAACGCAGATTCGTTCTCGCCTCGAGTCGGAAATCGCGCAGCGCGAGAAGAAGATCGCCCAGCTCAACGAATTCATCGCCCGCTTCGCTGCTGGCACGCGCTCCTCGCAGGTGACCAGCCGCCGCAAAGAGGTTGAGCGGCTGCAGACCAACGAACTGGCGCGATCGAACATCCAGCGGCCGTACATCCGCTTCGACCAGGCGCGCCCCAGCGGCAAGCATGTTCTGGAGTTCAAGCATCTGACCAAGTATTATGGCGAACTCAGAGTGATTGAAGGGTTTACGGCCAACCTGCTGCGCGGCGAAAAAATCTGCCTGGTGGGCCGCAACGGCGCCGGAAAAACCACGCTGCTCAAGTGCCTGCTGGCAAATTACCCGGGGCTGGCGGAAAAAAGCTTCACCCTCGACTCGGGCGCGGTCTTCTGGGGACACGAAGCGCAGGTGGGTTACTTCCCTCAGGACGTGGGCGCGACCATTGAGCCCGGCCTCACCGTGGCGGAGTGGCTGCACCAATGGAAGCCCGACGCACACAGCGAAGATATTCGTGGCATTTTGGGCCAGATGCTGTTCAGCGGCGAAGAAGGCGCCAAGCGCACGCAGGCACTTTCAGGCGGCGAACAGGCGCGGCTGGCATTTTCGAAGCTCATCCTCACCCAGCCCAACATCCTCATCCTCGACGAGCCCACCAACCACCTCGACCTGGAAACCATCAACGCGCTCAATATCGCTTTGCAGCGCTACGAGGGAACGGTGCTCCTGGTGACGCACGACCACGACCTGATCGACGAAGTGGCCACGCGCCTGTGGATTTTTCGTGACGGCGAAATCGAAGATTTCCAGGGAAGGTACGAGGAGTGGAAGGGCAAACACAGTTAAAGCACGGCAGATGTGGAACATTCCGGCCATATCGCCCTGCGGCAAAGGTACTCGATACCCGGCCGGCAAACCCCATCCGCGGGCGCACGCGGACAAAGCCAGGCAATAGCTGGACGGTCTTCTCGCTGTTTCTGCCAGAAAACCTCGAAGAGGCCGTGGAAAACGACACTGACAGGCCCAATGGCTGGCTGCTGAAAACCGCGTGAACGGGTGGCGCACTATGCCCTCTTGCGCGCCGCTTCTTCGTACACCCGCACATACTCCTTGGCTGGGCCTGACCAGCTGTAATCCCGCGCCATGCCATTGCGCATCAGGCGCGTCCAGCTCTTTTTGTCGTGGAAGGCTAGAATGGCCGCATCAATCTCCGCCAGCAGCGATTTGGGGTCGTAGCCTGCGAACTTGAAGCCCGTGCCGGTTCCCTTCTTCGCGTCCCACTCGTCGATGGTGTCGTCGAGGCCGCCCGTGGCCCGCACCACCGGAACGGTCCCATAGCGGAGCGAGTACATCTGGTTCAGTCCCGAGGGTTCGTAGCGCGAGGGCATGAGGAACATGTCGGCGCCGGCTTCAATCTTGTGCGCCAGGACGTCGTCATAGCGAATCTGCACGGCGACTCTGTCAGGGTGGCGGAAGGCCCAGTCGCGGAAGATGTTTTCGTAATACGGATCGCCGGTTCCGAGGGCAACAATGGTCAAGTCGCGCGCGGCAAGCTCTTCCACGATGGGCGCCACGATGCCGAACCCTTTTTGCGTCGCCAGCCGCGAAACGATGCCGATGACCGGCGTGGTGTCTGCCACTTTCTCGAGCCCGAATGCGTGCAGCAGGTCGGCGCGGCAGATGCGCTTGCCCTCCAGATTTTCCGGCCCATAATGCGCGGCCAGGTCGACGTCGGTGACAGGGTCCCACAGCGAGTAGTCGACTCCGTTCAGAATGCCGCGCAGGTCGGCTGAGCGCTTCAGCAAAACGCCCTCCAACTGCTCGCCAAATTCCGGGGTTTGAATCTCCTCAGCGTATTTGCGGCTCACCGTGGTCAAAAGGTCAGAAAACACAACGCCACCCTTCAGGAAATTAAAGCGATCGAACTGCTCCACCTTGTCCATGGTGAACACGTCCCACGGCAACAGCAGTTGTTCTGTGGTCGCAGGCGGGAACTTGCCCTGATAGGCCGCGTTGTGAATGGTGAGCACCGTAGCCACGCCTTGCAGCAACGGATCGGTGGCGTAAATTGTCCGCAGGTAAACGGGAATCAGCGAAGCCTGCCAATCGTGGACGTGAATGACCTGGGGCACGCCCAGCAGCTTCACCGCCTCCACCACGGTGCGGCAAAACAGCCCGAAACGCTCGGCATTATCGGCATAATCGGCGCCGCTGGAGCCGTAAAGCTCCGGCCGGTCGAACAGCTCGGGACAATCGACAAAGAAATACTGCACTCCATCGCGCACGCCGCCATCCACAATCCCTGGAAAGCGGTTGTAAAAACGGAAGGGGATGGTAATCGACCGAACGGCGTATCTGGGCTCGCCGGTGATGAACTTGTGTACGCGCGTGTAGAACGGAATAAAGACAGACACTCGATGTCCGAGCCGCACCAGCTCACGCGGCAGAGCGCCCACCACGTCGGCCAGTCCTCCCGTCTTGGCGAACGGCGTGCACTCTGAAGCGGCAAAAACAATCTGCATCCTGCAATCTCCCGGGTCGGGTCAAAAGGCAAGTCTACTACGCATATCGATGGCCCCGAGGCGGCCGGCACGAAGATCTACTTCGCGAGCCGGGTTGCGGTATGATCGAAGAAAGTCCACAGTCAGGTGGGAAGCGGCGAAGATGGGATCAAGCGGTACGCTGCCGGAGCGCGAAGCTTCAGTGCCACAAACGCAGCCGGGAACGAGGGCCAACCCTGTGCCCACGCTAGCGGTGATTGTTCCCACGCTTTGCGAAGCAGAAAATATCACAGTTATTCTCGACCGCGTGCGCTCTGCACTGGATCCTTTGGGGATCTCGTACGAGATCGTGGTTGTGGACGACGACAGCACCGACGCCACCGGCGAAATCGTCTCCTCCATCGGCGCTCACGACCCGCGCGTGCGCCTGGTGGTGCGCAAGGGAGAAAAAGGCGTGGCCGGCGCTACACTGCTGGGCTGGCAGAACACCAAGGCGCCCATTCTTGGGGTGATCGACGCCGATCTGCAACATCCTCCCGAGCTGCTGCCGAAACTTGTCACCGCGGTTCTCGACGGACGCGATCTGGCCATCGGCAGCCGCTACGCGGCGGGCGGGAGCCTGGGTGAGTGGAATCCGGTAAGGAAGCTGATCTCGGTGCTGGCATTGTCGGTGGCTCAACCGGTGCAAAAACGCGGCATTCGGGCCAAGGATCCCACCTCAGGCTACTTTGTTTTGCGGCGCGAATGCCTCGAAGGAGCGCAGTTCCAGAAGACCGGATTCAAACTGCTCCTGGAAATTCTGGTGCGCGGCCACGTGCGGTCGATTGCCGAGATTCCGTATGACTTCAGCCCGCGCACCAAAGGCGAGAGCAAGGCCACCGTCAAAGTGGCCTGCCACTATGCTTTGCTCCTGGCGCGCTTGTATTGGGCCAGATTCGGCTTCCACCGGCGCCGCGATTCCGCGCAGCTGGCTTCGCAATAGGTCTCTGACCGTTCAATTTGTGGCTGCGAGCGTCGTGCTGTCCCACCCATTCGCCCAAAGAACGGGCGAATGGATGGGGCACGGAATTTTTTTCAGGCGGTCAGGGAATTGGCCTATTGCGCCGCTTCGACAGCCGGCTCCCGGGCTCCCCGCTGGACGCTGCGCAGCGGCTTCTTTTCTTTGTCGAGCCCGCGTAGCTGATACACGGCGTAGCACGCGAGCATGAGAAGCAGAGGATCGAGCGGGCGCATGTCGTAGGGCTCGGGATGAGAAAAGTAGTACGTGACAGGAAACAGAAAGAGTGCGCCGCCGTAACGGATGGCCTCAAATGGCTTTTGACGCCACGCCAG
>JASHYS010000325.1 GCA_030042915.1 Acidobacteriaceae bacterium | reverse complement strand
GCGGTGGCAATCTTGCGTGCATCCGGAAGCGCCTTGGGGTTTTTGATTTCGGCAACGATTGCCAGGGCCGGCTCACTGTCTTCGTGAATCTGGAATGCGGCCACGCAATTGCCGCGGACCAAGCCTGACGCTCTCTCAACAACGCTCTCGATATCGTGCGGATAATAGTTTTGCCCGCGCAGAATAATCATGTCCTTGATGCGGCCGCAAACGTAAAGCTCTCCGTCGTGAAAGAAGCCCATGTCACCGGTTCTCAGGTAGCCATCGTCGTACGGGCTGTCGTCGACCAGCCGCGCCCGAAACTGCTTCATTGTCAGCTCGGGATTCTTCCAATAGCCCAGGCACTTGCTGTTTCCGGCCACCCAGATTTCGCCGATCAGACCCTCTTTGAGCGCGAAGTGCCGCTCCGGATCCACGATTTTGATATCCAGGCCGGCCAGCGGGCGTCCGCAACTGACAATCTGCGTGGCCGCGTCGATTTCTGACACTTCGGCCGTCATGCGGGCCTTCCCCAGCGAGAGGGCGCGCTTATTGACAGAAACTATGTTGCGGCCACCGAGCGAAACCGCCAGCGTATTTTCAGCCAGCCCGTAAGCTGCATAAAAACTCTCTGACCTGAGCCCGTAAGGTTGAAATGTCTCAAGAAACCGCGTGTAAGTATCCGCTTTCACGGGTTCCGCTGCCACCATCAACACTTCGAGCGAGCTGAGATCGCAATCTTCCAGGCTTTCCTTCGAAAGCCTTCCCGCACGCAGGCAATAGTCGAACGCGAAGTTGGGTGCAGTCGTGGCCGTTGCCCGGTAGGTTTTGATGGCGTCGAACCATAGCGCGGGCCGCTGGATGAAATCCACGGGAGCGAATCCGTAGGTTGTTCCGCCCTTCAGCGCGGGATAGAGATAGCAACCGATCAGCCCCATATCGTGATACTGCGGAAGCCACGAGACGACAATCGGCGCGGGATGGTCGATCACCAGAGGATAGGTATCCAGGATGTTTTCGTGCGACACCACCACACCTTTGGGCTCCATCGTGGACCCCGAGGTGTATTGAAGAAAGAGAATCTTGGAAACCTCATCAAAGAGCTTGTCAGAGACGGTATCGACGAACTCCTCCGTGACAATCCACGGAAGATTGGAGATGCCATCAATGTCTACGCCAGACGTCGAGACCCCTCTTCTGGCAAGATTGATCTTCAAAGAAGCGCGGTAGTCGCCGCTGGTCAAGATCCCCGCGGCTTCGCAGTCCTTTGCGATATGGACCATTTTGTAGAGGGCGCTCTGGAACCCGCGAGACCCCGGAGGATAAACCGGCACGGGAATCAGTCCAGCGCGCACGCATCCAAAAAAGGCGCAGATCATCTCCAGGCCCGGCGGGTAGGCGAGCAAGAGCCGATCGCCTAGCGCAAAACCATGCTCTTCTCGCAAGTGTCCGGCGATCGCCCTCGTCCGATGCAGAAACGATGCGTAGGAGTAGCACTCGGTGGGATTGCCGTTCAGGTCAAGATACGAATAGAGGAGTTTGTTTGGATGCTTCTCTCCGAGCCTATCCAGTTGGTCCAAGATCGACGCCATATTCGATGAGCGATACCCTTTCAAAGAGGAATAGAAAAACACAGGACCTGGGAAACACCTGCCGTTTTTCTGCTGCGCGTGGCAGGATGCCGCGAAGCACTTCTAAGTCGGGCGCGCGGGATTTCAGTCTTGTGTCGAATTCGAGAACAAAGGCAATAGCTGGTCTTTGCTCAAGCACCGCTTGATTCCGGTCGAGGCAAACCATCCTGACGGCCGGGCTCAGCGGCGGGGAAGTCTTGCACGGGTCCGCCGGGCCAACATTGCCCATTCAACGGATTTTCATCCAATGGTAGCAGAGGCGGGAGGCACTTCGGGGACTTTTGCTCAAAGAGGTGTCTTTTGTTTAAAGAAGAGCCGCCCTGGGGCGGCAATCCGGCCTGAATTTCCTTGTATCCCCCTGAATGTTCGCGCTAAGATTTAGAGTGCGACCCTGCTGGCGACGAGTGAATCGGATCGTGTGTTTCCCTGGGATGCCAACGCCGCTGATCGGGATGCGCCGGGCGGTCTTAACACAACATGGAGGCGTTTGTGACTTCCCCGACCGAAGCGGAGATCGCTTTAAGGCCGAATGTGGATGACTTGGTGCCCCCGGAGGCACTTGCGCAGCAGTCCAACGTCGACCCGGCAGGCGCATCCTCCTTTCCAAAAGTCCTGCGCCGCCGCCTCGAGAACTTCTTTGCCGAACAGAAAATCTCGCCCAAAGCCGACCGCTCGATGTGGCTTAAAATCACGGTGGGACTTTCCGTATTACTGGCCAGTTGGATCGCCATCTACGCACTCAGGCCGGATTCGTGGAAGTTTGTCGTCCTTTACCTTCTGGGCGGCCTCGCCCAGACATTTCTCCTGCTGAATATCGCCCACGACAGCAACCACAACGCCATCTCGTCCGTCCCGTCTGTCAACAAAGTTCTGAATTATGTTTTTGACATCTGCGGAATCAGCT